>JANYCP010000139.1 GCA_025360265.1 Gemmatimonadota bacterium | reverse complement strand
TAGACGTACATCGACTTGGCCATCGCGAACAATTTGCGCCGGCCTGCGAGGAGGGGGAGCGAATTGTCGCGGAGCGGTGCCTCTCCACTCGCTGCTGCGCAGCTCGGTCGAGGTGACGCGAACGTCAGGTCGGTCGAGGTGACGCGAACGTCAGGTCGGTCGAGGTGACGCGAACGTCAGGTCGAGCGAGCCGCGGAGCGGCGAGTCGAGACCTACTTGATCACGGCGAGCACCACTTCCGCCTTCTTCATCACCCGCCCTTGTGCCGCGGCCACTTCGGCCGCAAGGTCGAGATGCGGCAACGTCATCTCCGGCACCTTGGCGAGCGCACCGACATAGTAGTCGCGCCACGCGGTGAGAATCACTCGCTGCGAATCAGCACTCGACTTCGGCATCGCCGCCAATGACAACTTCCCTTCCGCGTCAAGGCGACGTTCGGCGATCGACGCGATCTCATCGAGCGTCGCGCGCGCGTACTCGGGGTGATTCCCGGCGGTAAGAATCACGCTTGAAGCAAGCGCACAGTTCCCCACGTGCTGCAGTTCCGCGGCACTGACCATGTTGATCCGATCAAGATCGTCGTGATAGTGCTGATCGGTAAAATGCCACATCAACACCCCTGGAATACGCGCCGAGACGAAAGGTGTGTGGTCGCTGCCCCCTTCATAGGGATTGGCCTTGACCACCCAACTACCACCGGTTCGATTCGATTCGTCGATGCAGCGTTGCTTCAGAAAGTCGTTGTAGTAATGGGGCCAGATGTCTTTCTGGGTCATGTTCTGGCCGGCACCCCACTCGGTGTGCTGGTCTTCGCCTCGTACCCACACCTTGGACGGATCAGGCATCTTCTCGATCAGGAATGTGCCGCCCGTGAGTGCGGTGTTCTCGCCCACCATGTCCAGCGACATCCCCCACTTGATTCCTTGCCGGCGCAGCGTGTCTTCCGCAATGAATTCCCGGGTCTGCTGAATCTCGACACCCCAGAGCATCGTGATGGTGCGACCTGGATCAATCTGCTTGGCCTTCAGCATCACGGCGGCGGTCCGTGCCATCTCGGCGAGGAGTCCTACACCAGTGGCGTTGTCGTTGGCACCTGGCTCCTGCACATGCGCGGAATAGACGAAGCGCTCGTTTGGCGCAATGGAACCACGAATTTCGGCGACCACTTTCCGTTCACTGCGGTCCTCGAACACGCTTTGCGAGACGACATGTGCCCGCAGCGGGCCCTTGGCGAGCGCCGCATTGATTGAGTCGCGCGCCGCGAGGGACACGTACAGCGAAAAAATCTTCGCGGTGGAGTCGAACGCCACGCTGCTGAAATTGATGGCGGTGCGATTCTTCTCCTGCTGGTTGTAGGTTGGGAGCCGCTGGCCGAGCAGGACGCCGACGGCACCTTTGGCGGCAGCGCGTGCCACCGGCGATGCACCGCCGCGCCCACCACCGCGACCACCGGCCGCGGGCTCAATCATGACGATCTTTCCCCTCACCTCGGCCTTGTCGAGTTCCGCGTCGGAACCGCCGCCACCATTGACGATTTCGGCGTCAACACCGTCCGGTGGCGTCGGCCACGACTTGCCCGGCTGCATGTCATGGTTGGTGGACCACTCTTCGAGCGGCTTGCTCCGACCGGCCAGCGTGATCGACGCGCCCAGCGGCGACCAGACATTCTTCAGCGCCGCCTTTGACTCGATCCTGTAGGTGAGTCGTGGCGGACCCTGCTCTGGAACGAAGCCGGCGTCTTCCGGCACATATCCCGCTGCCTTGAGAATGCGCACCACGCTGTCGAGGGACGCGTCAAAGCCGCGACTCGCCGGATCGCGATAGAACGATGCGACGTAGTCCGTGGTCTTGTACGCATTGTCGCCAGAAAGAATCTTTGCGATCGGCCCAGTGACCGCAGTGAACGCCTTGTTCGGTGCGACCTGTTGCGACAGCGCCAAGTTGGGCAACACGCCGAGCAGGAACGCGGACGCGACGACAATGTTACGATTTTTCACGGGAATCCCTCAGGCAAATGCGCCGGCACGGAAGCGCCAGCAGCGATCCAGAAATTCGTCCAGCCAACCGCGGGAGATGAAGGCGCTGACCGCCGCGCTAGTGGCGGCCGCGTCAGCACCCCAGAGCGCCGCCCGCTTGAGCCCGCCGGCAAAGTCCGCCTGAATGATGACGCGATCCTGATCCGACCAGACCGTCGGGAGCGCCGCGCCAAATTGTCCGGCAACACCATTCACGCCGGGGCCACCAATGGTGATCGTCGGTGAATCATGCAGCAACGGCGTGTCGAACCAGGCCGCGTCACTCACGATGACCGCACGCCGATAGGGATGCCCCGCCCCCCGATCATCGACCGCATTCTTCAGCGAGAACGCAGCGTCACGATCCGCCGACGTCGGCCCCAGGTCCGCCGCGATCACGAGTACCAGTGTCTCTGCGTTGTCGATCAGCTTCATCCGTGATGACTCGTGTCGGGCCTGGTGCGCTGATTTTTGTTGAATTCGCGTCGCTCCGCGGTTTGATCCTTCAGGTCCTTCACGGCCTTCTTGAAGTCGTCATAGTTCGCCGCACGCCGCGCCGCGTCGAACAGGTCGGCTCGCATCGACTGCAACTGCTGGTTGTACTGGTAATTCGACATATTGCCTTGGAGATTGATCGGCAACAGGGCGAGCAGCGCGGTCGGAATCTTGATCGGACCGAGATAGATCCATTTGGAATCGAGGCCGACGGTCTTGCCACCAATCTTGGTCGTCCAGCTCGGCAACGTCTGCGGGTGCAGCGCCACTTCGGCCGCCATCGCGTCGAAGTACGTCTGAATCATCGCGGCAACAGCGCTATCGGTGAGCTGCTGGTCGGTCTTGCCACTGAGCGCCCTCGCGATACCGCGCGGCGACTCGGTCATCGGCTGCACCCAGAGATGCCCAGCCCCAAAGTGGGGCCGGAGATCGCCCGGAACACCGGGCGCGGAGGTGTCGAGCGGTGCGCCGGGAAGCGCCGATACCGTCGCAGCCGCAGGCGGGGCAACCGGAATGCTCGTCGGAACCGACATCGGCACGGTGGTTGGCACGTGCATGAGCACCGGCTGAGTGGCCAGGTGCGACTGGCGATACGCGGGAAGTGTCACCTGACGCACCGAGTCTCCGAGCGATAGCGAATGTAGATCAACGGTGGCCGCTGGCTCCGCATGGCGCCGCACAAGAAACACGACGACCAGCGCCCCATGCAACAGGAGCGCAAGCAGCCAGACCCATGCCGGGACGCGTTGCCGGATCGGAAGAGAGAATTCCCGCTCAGCCGGTTGCTGCAACCGCACCTCCGAGGCACGCGGCAAGCGTTCTGCCGAGGCGCGTTACCGCTTCGCGAAGTCGATCTGGTGGCACGGTGAGCGCGACACGAAAAAATCCCTCACCGCCTGGTCCGAATCCGCTGCCCGGCAGAACGACCACTCCCTCTTCCTCGAGCGCTCGCGTGGTAAACGTCGCCGACGGCAGTCCGGCTGGCAGCGGCACCCACACATACATGGCCGCTCGCGGCGTTTCAACGGAAAATCCCGCCTCCGTAAGCGCCGCCACCGCCGCGTCGCGCCGGCGAGCGAGCTCCGCGACCACCGGGCGATTCAATGCCTCGGCGCGATCGAGCGTGAAGGCCGATGCCTGCTGCAATGCGAGAAACGGTCCGGTATCGACATAACTCTTGACCTTGGTCAATGCACCGATGAGCGCGGCGGATCCAATCGCGAAGCCGACGCGCCACCCGGTCATCTGGAACGATTTCGACATCGAGAAGAATTCCACGGCGACGTCACGTGCGCCGGGAATCTCGAAAATGCTGGGAGCCACGTACCCGTCAAACGTGATGTCGCAGTACGCATTGTCGTATGCCAGCACGATGCCGTGCTTGCGGCACGATGCGACCAAGCGTTCGAGGTACTCGCGGGGCGCAATCGCCGCCGTGGGGTTATTCGGATAGTTGACATAGACGATTCGCGCCCGTCGCAGCGTTTCCTCCGGCAGGTCATCGAGCTCGACAAGAAATTGTTTCTCTGCGCGAAGCGGCACGACACAGGGCTCGGCGCCAGAGAGGATCGCCCCGCCGATGTACGCCTGGTACCCAGGCTCCGGCACGATGACGACATCCCCCGGATTGCAGATCGCAAACGCCAGGTGAGTCAGTCCTTCCTTCGATCCAATGAGCGGCAGCATTTCGGTGTGGGCATCGAATGTCTGCGCGAATCGCCGAGCGACCCAGCGCACTGCGGCTTCACGAAACGTCAGCGCACCCTGCTGAAATCCGTACTTGTGATTTGCGGTGATGCCGAGGGCCTCGTGCAGCGCATCGATGGTCGGCATCGGCGGCGGACCGTCGGCATCGCCGGCACCGAGATCGATAACGTCCATGCCGGCAGCGATTAACCGCCGCTTGATCGACGGGATCTGTGCCAGCGGATACGCCGGCAGTGCCTTGACCCGTTCGCTCACCTGGACCTTCATCCCTGATCTCCCGTCACCGTATTGCGCAGAACACCAATCCCTGGAATTTCGACCTCGACGACATCTCCAGCAGTCAGCTTCCCTACACCTTCGGGAGTACCGGTCAGGATCAGGTCACCTGGCTCGAGCGTCATGACATGACTGATGTACTCGATCAGCACTGGAATGCTGAACACCATCTCGCGGGTGCGCCCGCGCTGCCGCTCCACACCGTTGAGTCGACCAATCACTTCGAGCATGCTCCAGTCCAACCCTTCAGCCACCAGCGGACCCACCGCGCAAAACGTGTCAAACCCCTTGGCGCGGCCCCATTGCCCATCGGTTTTCTGCAGATCACGCGCCGAGACATCATTGGCGCAGGTGTATCCCTTGATGAACGCGGCGGCATCCTGCGCACGCACGTTGCGGGCGCGCTTGCCGATCACGACGCCGATTTCCGATTCGTATTCCACCTGCTGCGACGCCGCGGGCAATACGATCGCGTCACCGTCACCGATCAATGATGACGGCGGCTTGAAGAAGAGCAACGGCTGTTTCGGAACCTCGTTGCCGAGCTCGCGTGCGTGTGCCGCATAGTTGCGGCCAACACACACGATCTTCGTCGGCGTAACCACCATCATGTCGCTGCTCCGATGCCATGTCTGGCAAAAAAGTCTTCGCACTTGGTACGGACCTGCGCCCACGATCCAATGACTCGCTCGGCTGGCGGCAGTCCTTCCAGCAGCATCGCGCCGTATCGACGGGTCACGACGCGTCGGTCCAGGAGCAGGACCACACCCACATCATCGGCGCCACGAATCAATCGACCGAACCCTTGCTTCAACTTCAGCGCCGCGTGCGGCAGCAGATAGCCGAAGAACCCATCTGCTCCCTGTTCCGAGAGGCGCTCCAGTCTCGCGGCCGTAATCGGCTCCGATGGCACCTTGAAAGGTAGCTTGGCCAATACGAGCCCCCTCAGCGCCCGGCCTGGAACGTCCACCCCCTCCCAAAACGAGCTGGTGCCCAGCAGAATCGCATTGCCGGCCTCACGGAAACGGCGAATCAGGTGATCGCGCTGTCCCTCACCCTGCACCAGGATCGGGAAGCGGTGGCCGAGCTGACTCTTTACCGCAATCGCCGTGCGGCGAAGGGCCGCATGCGACGTGAACAACACGAAGATTCCACCATCACTGGCCCACGCAAGATCGTTCACGACCTGGGCCACCGCGGCATCATGACCGGCCTCGTCCTCGCGCGGATCGGGAATGTCGTCGGGGAGCCCGAGCAGGCAGTGCTCCTCATACGGGAACGGCGACGGAAAAATCTCCTGCACCGTGACTGGTGAACCTTCGCCCGAAAGACCGATTCGGGAGGCGAGAAATGCGAACTCACCTCCGGCTGCAAGCGTCGCACTTGTGAGCGCCACGGTGGTCAGCCGATCGAAGAGCAATTCGCGCAGCAATGGCGCGAGATCAAGCGGCACTGCCGACAACTGCAATGTCTGGCCCTTGGCACCACTTCGCTCCATCCAGCGAACCTCCGGCGGGCGCCCCGTCGCTGGGCGAAGCGTTGCGTTGAGTCCATCGATCATCGATTCGAGTCGACGCACCACACCGCGACATTCGCCAAGCAGTTGTGAACGACGATCGGTCATCTCGATCTGTGCCATTCGATCTGCAACAGTTTCAATCAGATTCGCCACGGTCTTGAACCCGGCGATCGTGCTCTCGAGTTCCCGCGTCAGCCCTTCCTGCCAGATGTCATTTCGCCCGAAGTCTTCATCGAGCCGAAGTTGTCCCGCCGGTCCGGTGGATAGATGGCCGAACAATCGGAGAAAGAGCGACTCGGCCGCCGTCCGCGCGTGCGAGACCGCTGGAATCAGCCGTTCACGCAACAGGTCGAGGGACGCGCGATTGAGCAAGTCGTCAGTAGTCGAAAGATCGTATTGGAGTGCCGGTAGCAACCCCTTCCCCCGGCCGCGTTCCAGCCGGTTGAGCAGCCGCTGGACACCGCGACTGGACACCTGAACGCCGAGATGTCCCGCGGCGACATCTTCGAGGTGGTGTGCCTCATCGAGAATGAGGCGCTTGTAGGCCGGCAGGACGGCGGCCTCTTCCCAGTTGTCCGACGCCTGACGGACCGCAAGATCTGCGGCCAGCAGATGGTGGTTGACCACGACGACATCCGCCTGCGCAGCGCGCCGCCGCGCCTGAAACACAAAGCAGCGGTCGAAATGCGGGCAGCGAAGCCTCGTGCAGAGGTCTGCCTCGGCGGCAACCTCGTCCCACACTTCCGGGGACGGTGGCATTGGCAGGTCTGCGAGTGTGCCATCGTTGGTGTGCCCGGCCCATTCGGCCAGGTTGACCAATTCCGCCACCTTGTCACCTTCGATCAGCGATTGCTGGCTCGCGGTGGCCGTTTCGAGGCGAAGCCGACAGAGATAGTTGCGCCACCCTTTCAGCAGCGCGAAGGTCGGCTCGTGTTCGTCATCTTTGAGGGCACGCCGAAGCAGCGGCAAATCCTTGCCGACCAGTTGCTCCTGCAGGTTGATCGTATTGGTGGACACGATCGTGCGTTCGCCATTGGCGCGCGCCCACGCCAGCGCTGGCACGAGGTACGCGAAGGACTTGCCAACGCCGGTACCAGCTTCGAGGAGCAGCACTCCGCCATCGTTGTACCCATCAGTGAGGTGGGCCGAGAGATCGCGCTGACTCTGCCGATCCTCGTAGGCGCCCAATTCCTTCGCGATCGGCCCATGTTCGCCGAGCAGCGCAATCACGTCGAACGGATCAAGACGCGTGACGACCTTGGCCTTCGGTACTTCCACCACCACATACAGCTGCGTCCCGTCGTTGTTGACGATGCCGAACCCGATGCCGTCGTCGTGGGCGCGTGCCGCGATCGAGAGATCGGGCATGGATGGTTCCAGACGACCGCTGGGATGATTGTGCAGCAGCATCTCGCCGCGCTGCGCCACTCCCGGCAACGCCAGGACGGCGTCCACGGTGCCGCGCGCCACAGCGCGCGCAGCGGTCAGGATGCCGGCGTCGTCAACGGTCGCGACAAACGACACCTCGTTGCCACCAGCGGCGTGGATTTCACGGCGAAGCACGTCACGAACGGCAGGAGAAATGCGATCGGTCAAGTCTTCAGTTCTTTCTTCTTCGCTGCGGGAAAGAGCACGTTATTCAGGATCAAGCGGTAGCCCGGAGAATGGGGATGCAGCGAGAGGTCGGTCGGCGCGTTGCCGATCGCATGCTGTGGGTCTTCCGGATCGTGCCCGCCGAAGAAGGTCCACGTGCCCTTGCCGTGCTCGCCGTGAATGTACTTGACCCACGGGGCACCTGACTCGTCGGCGAGGACGATCGCATCTCCCTTGAGGCGGTTGCGCCGAAAGGAAGTCGTCAGGCCGAAGAAGTCGGGAATCACTTGCCGGTGATTCTGCACCAGCATGGTCGCCACCGGATCGATCTTTGCCGAAAAGTTGAACAGTGAGAAGGCGCCGAGCGGCTGGCGATCGGGACTATTGACGAAGTGACCATCAATATCGCTGAACACCGCCAGCGAAGGCGACAGCTCCAATTGTGCATCACGGAACGCCAGCGCCTTTTCCCAGTGCAGCTTGGTCGAGGCCTGCGGATCCATCGGTGTGCCATCGGCATACGCTGCCGCGATGTCCACGCCGTCGCTTGCCAGCGCCAGATCGAGCGTCTCAGTCGCGGTGCACATCGCAAAAAGAAAACCGCCGCGCTCAACGAACGCTGCAATCCGCTGCGCGACTGCGCGCTTGAGCTCCGGCGTGTTGGCAAAACCGAGGCGAGCGGCAGTGGCCTGATGCAGCCGAATCATCGCCTGAAGCCACGGTGCCCCGGCCGACGTGATCGCAAACTTGGAGTACTGACCGGTGAAATCCTCGTGATGCAGATGCAGCCAGTCAAATGGCACCAGTCCGCCAGTCATGACTTCAGGGTCCCAGACTCGATCGAACTGAATTCCGGCGTAGTTGAGCACCATCGTGACCGCGTCGTCCCACGGTGCAGCATCGGGTGGAGCGTACACCGCCACTTTCGGCACTTTCTCGAGCGGAATTGCATCCATGTTGCTGGCCTGGATCTCGCCCTTGATGGAGGCGACAGTGCCAGCGTCAATCTTCTCGATGGTGACGCCGGCAAGTGCCGCATCACGCAGCACCGCATCCGATGCCGGGAGAAGAAATGATCCGTTGCGATAGTTGAGACACCATTCGCCGCGATCACCGTGCTCGAGGGCCCGGAACGCCAGGCCGTAGGCCTTCAGATGCTCATCCTGCGCATCATCCATCGGAATCAGCAGCGACGTCGCCGCCGTGCTATTGCCTCGCACCCACGGCCGCCGCGGCAGGAACAGACTCGCACTAAGACCCACCCCGTTTCGCACGAACTCGCGCCGGCGCATCAACGCCCGCCAACCGGTACGGCGCCACGAAGGGTGTCACGCAGGTGTCGCGCTTCGGGAACGAGCGCGCTGGCAGGAAAATCGAGGATGAGCTGCTCGAGAATGCCACGCGCATCGGACTCGCGCTTTTCCGCAATTCGAATCTGCGCCACTTCCATTCGGGCCGCAGCAGCGGTCGCTGGCAGCTCCTTGATATCGGCGAGCTGCAAGAGCGCCAGCGCACTCACGGTGTCGTGCCGCGCCAGTGCCACGCGCGCGGCGAGCAGGCGCGTCTCGGCGGCCCCCGCGTCTTTGAAGGTGATCGCGAGTGCCGTGAGCTGAGTGACGGCACGGGCGGAATCACCAGATGCCAAAGTGAGCAGCGCTGCCCCGAGTGCCGGGACAGAATCCTCCCCTACTGCCTGAATCAGCGTCAGCAGACTGATCCGTCCGAGCGATTGTTCGCGATCGTCATCGAACGGACCCGCTTGCTTCAGGAGATCACTGGCACCAGCGAGATCACCAACAAAGAGTCGAAATCTTCCACGCAGATCGAGTCCGGCCGTACTCGAGTCCGGAGCAATGATCTTCTCCGCCCGCCCAACGTCTCCGGTCCGCGCCCAGAGCATCGCGATCTTGCGCGCCAGCCGGTCATGTTCGTCCATCCCCAGATTCGACCCGAGTTCGCCGAGGACCCGTTCAGCCTCCACGCCCTTTCCTTCGGCGATCAGCACGCCGAGCAGTGTGGCGGAAGCCGTCGTCATCATACTGCCGGGCGCCGACGGATTCTCGGCCACCACCGCCAAGAGGCGGCGCGCGTTACGTTCGTCACCGGCATCGGCAAATGCTCGCGCTGCGTCGAGAAGTGTGTGTACCGCACCAGCACCCGTCTCGTGCGCTGCCAGCGCCTCGAGGGTCGCCGCGGTCGCAAGGCGAGACTCCTTGTCTTCACGGTTGCGCACAATGTCGAGCAGCTCATGCAACAGTGCTGTCGATGCCATCGGATCGGCGGGAAGCGCCGCTCGGATCATGCCGGCGCCAGCGGCGGATTCTCCCCACTTTGCGAGCAGCAATCCCTGAATCTGCTTGGCGTCACGTGAGCCTTCCTTGACCAGCGCATCGCGAACCAGCATTCGATTGCCGGGGGCGACTTGGGTCAGCAGACTGACCGCTGCGTCGCGATACGGCGGCGTCTCGCGCACCACGACCACCCACTCCTGCACCGCGCCGGCAAGATCGCCCATGCGCTGCAACAATTGCGCGCGCTCGATGCCAAGGGCGGTCGGTCCCAGCTTTTCGCGACCGGCATCGAGCGCCAGCTTGGCCTGCGCCACGTCGCGCGCCATCAGCGCGGCGTCCGACCACTCGCGGTAGGGATCGGCGTTCGGTGGGGCGATCCGCGTCCATCGCGCCACGTAGTATCGGGCCGAATCGGCTTGGCCACTGCTGGCGAAATTGCGAACGACGATCGCGAGCACACCGGTGCTGGCCGAATCGGCGGCCAATGCCTGACGCAGCAACGGAAACATTTCAGGGCGGCGATCGAGACGGGGCAACACATGCTCCATGCCGATCAACGCACCGAGGCTCGCGGGTTGTGTCTTGAGGATCGAGGCGTACACCGACGCCGCCTCGGCAAAGTTGCCATTGCGCTCGGCCATCGTGGCACGACCCATCGGCGTGGTGGTGCTGTTCGTCTGTGCCGATTGCGCCTGCGCGGCGAGCATCGCCGGAAGCATGAGGACGATGATCGCCTTCACGGACGGCCACCCTGAGTGAGTCGCTGGAAATACTCCACGACGCGACGACGCTCTTCCGCCGACAAGCGCTGCAGCGATTCCCAACTCGGTAACCGAACCTCGCCGACGCCAGCCCGAATGCGCGGATCGAGTGATGGCGGAACGGAGAGCGTGCCGTCCTTCGCGGCGGTACTCTGGCGCTCGCGCTTCTCGTCATCCTCTTCGCCCTGCAAGGTCCGTCCTGCATCGAGCATGCGCTTGAAGAGTCGTTGCTGGCGATCCACGACGTCCTGGGTGAGGCGACCGCTCTCGAGCGAGCGCGAAAGATCCTTCGCTTCGCGCGACATCTGACCCGCTCCCGGCAATTGCCCTGCCGCCCGCATCCGTTCCAGTTGTTGTGCGAGTGCCCGCTGTTGCATCGCCATCTGCATGACCTGCTGCGCCGTCGCGCCGCCCTGCTGCATCATGCCGGCGCCTTGCTGCGCCATCTGGCCCTGCTTGCCGGCCATCTCCTTCATCTGCTCCATGGCTTCCTGGACGCCGCTGCCCGACTGCGAGCCTTCAATCTTGTCCTTCGACTGCATCAGCGAATATGCCGCGACGGCAAGAGCATCCACCGCATCGCCCGCCTTCTCGGACGCGTCGCGCACATTCGGACTGGCCACCGCCGTGGCGTCAATCGCCTCGCGCATCAACCGGCGCGCCTCGGACAAGGAAATCACGGCTTGCGGCGACACCAGCGCGTTCATGGCAGCCACCGCCTGAAGTTGCTGCGCGAGCTTTCCAGCACCTTCTTCTACCAATCCCTCGGCAAGTCGTGCTTGCGTGAGCAGCGCTCCCCGCTGGAACTCCTGCATGAGGTCGAGCTGTCGCCGTGCCAGCCGTGCCGTCTCCATCAGTGCCCGGTTCAATGCCTGGATGACTTCAGCGCGCATCTCCGCCTGAATGTCCTTGCGATTGTCTTCAATATTTTTTGACAGCGGGTTGAGCTGTTCCTCGGCCTGCTTCGCCTCGGCCTTGGCCTCGGCCGACTTCCCCGCCTGGCTTGATTTTGCGGCATCCCGCATTTTCCCCGCTGCACTCCGCGCCTGCTGTCCCGCCTGCTGCAATCCCTGCTTTGCCTGCTGCGCCGGCACCTGCGCTGCAGCACGATCGAGTCCTGCGGCGAGCGAATCCGCTCGCTTGGCCAGGTCCTGTTCGGCACGAGCTGACTTGCCGCTGTCGGGCGTGGCAACCTTGTCCGCAATGTCGTGCTGTTCGGCGGCCATTTGCTTGGCATCCTGACCCATGTTGGCCAGGTCCGTTTCCAGCGCGGCACGCTTGAACAGCTCGCGCGCCTGATCCATCGCGTCCTTGAGCATGGCCTGCTGCTTGGCGAGATCCTGCAATGACGAACGCGTCTTCTCGGCGTCAAGCGCCTTCACGGCGTCCTTCAATGCTGCGAGCTTCGCCCGCAGCTCGGGAGAAAGCGCCTTGTCGAGCAGGCGGTTGATTTCGCCGAGTTCCCGTGCCAATGCGGAGTCCGGCACACCTTGTTTCTGCGCGGCGTCGCGCAGTTCCTGGACCGATTTCTGCAGCGCGGCCGCGTCATCCATCATCTTCTGTTGCGCCTGGGCTGCCGCTTCCGCTTTACGCGCGGCATCACTCGCCAGTGGATCCCGGTCGTTGCCCAGGCGCACAGGATCGGCCTTCGGGTCGACTCGTTGCCGTTCCTTGGCGAGATCTTCTTCGGTGCGCTGCAGCCGTGCGGCTTGCTTGGCGAGCGAGTCGAAAGCCGTTCCGGCCTGCGCTGTTTCACGAGTGCGCGCCGCGCGCTGCTCGGCCTCGGTTGGAATGCGTACGACGAACTCGCGCGACCGCCCAGTGTGATGCGCTGGTGCGTTGTCCTGCGCGACCGCCATGTACCGCAACGTATCGCCCGGCTTGAGGCCGAGACCGGCGAGATCAATCGATGCCGTGATCAGCGCCCGATCGCCGCCGCTCGCCGGCAATGCCAGGACCGTACGTGTCACCGCTCCGTTTGCGCTTCGCCGACTCTCCAACGCGGCACTGCTGAGGCCGTGATCATCGCGAATCCCGATTACGACAGCGAGCGACATCGACGGAGACGCGATAGTGTCGACGCCGGGAACCGGGATCTCGACCAATGGTGCGCTGTCCGCGACGACACGAATCGGCAATGCCGGAAGGTCACCATCGAGTGGGCCGCCGTTCGCCAGCGACACGGACAGCCGCCAGGTTCCTGATTGCTTCGGCTGCAACTCACCGGCGAGGGTCGATCCCGAGACGACCAAGGCGTCATCGCCGTCCGGACCATTCAATCGTGCGCTAGCCAACGGTGTCGTGGCACGGCCACTCAGCAGCAGACGAGTCCCTTCGGGCACGACCAGGGTGTCGCCGGTGGTTGGCAGCGATTCATCGTCGAGGCCGAGATAGCCTGGGTAGTGCGCTGTGGCGGTGAAGCTGCCGAGAAACGCGGCGAGCCGGACGCTGACGTGCACATCGGCCGAGACATGACCGCCGGCCTCGACCCGTGCAACAAGATCGGCGACGAGCGGTGCCGTGGTGAACACGGCGTTTCCGTCGGCGTCGAGTGTTACACTCGTCGTGTGCCATGCCTCACCCGGTGCGCGGGTTGAAAGCGTTGCCCGGCCATGGCCAGTTGCGCAGATGTCGAGCACCACGCGTTCGCCGCGACCCACCGTGCTGTTCCGCGCCCGCAGCGTTACCGGCGCGACCATCGCGCGCCATGCACCGATGGGACTCCACAGCTTGCGAGGAGCGCCAGTCACCGGGCGTGCAGCGAGGAGAGCAAGCAACGCGAGGGCGAGCACCATCGCGGCGCGACGGCTCCGATGTCGCTGCAACCCAACCGCCGGCTCGAGGACCGCAGGACCGCGCGCGACCACTTCATCGGCTCGCCGTGCGACAGCTGCGGCGTGGAGTGATTCGCTGGTACCGGTCGCCGGCGGATCGAGCACTGTGGTGAGTGCGCCGCTGCGCCACGCTCCCGCCCGTTCCAGCGCATCGCCGACGTGCCACGGCCCGAGCGCGGCGATTGCATGGCGCGCCATCAACAAGGCGCCAACCAGGATCACCGCAACCAGTGTCCACATCACCAAAATCCATTCGGGTGCTGCGAGCCAGCCGAGACGCGCCAACCACGCCGCCAATGCCAATAACACCGCCGTCGCGGCGAGGCCAGCGATGAGTCGCGCAAGCCCGCTCAATCCGCGAAGCGGTCGTGCCACCGCGTCCAGGGCAGCGGTGAGTGATTCAGCGGGACTCATCCGCCACCGAATCCGACGGCGTACGCGAACAGATTCACGCCCATTCTCAGCGCAGCCTCGTGCTTTTCCGCTGGATCGTGATGAACGGCTTCATCTTCCCAGCCATCGCCCAGATCGGACTGATAGGAATAGAAGACCACCAACCGACCGTTCACGAAGATGCCAAATCCTTGCGCCGGCTTGCCGTCATGCTCGTGAATCTTTGGTATGCCCGCAGAAAAATTGTACACCAGATGATAGATCGGATGATCGAGTGGTACTTCCACGAGTGGATGGTCCGGAAAAAGTCGCTTGATCTCCTTCCGGAACGATTCATCAAGGCCATAGTTGTCGTCGACGTGGAGAAAGCCACCCGCCTGCAGCCAACGACGAAGAATCTTCAGTTCGTCATCGCTCCAGTGGAGGTTGCCATGTCCAGTTGCGTGCAAGTAGCCAATGTCCCACAACTCGGGATCGGTCAGGCGTACGGCGATCTCCTGCGACGCGACGGGAATCGTGGTTCGCTGACGAATTGCCGCCAGCAGATTTGGCAAGCTCGACGGATTGGCGTACCAATCCCCGCCGCCGTCGTAGTGCAGTCGACCGACCGTAATCGCCGGAGCTCGCCCTGCCGCCTGCCCTGACAACGGAGGCACGACGAACATGAGCGCTGCCAATAGCCGCGCGAATCTCACGCGCGCTCCATCACCAGGCGATACGCCTCGTTGCGTGGCAGGCCGAACCGTGCCGTCACCATGCGCACCACATCCTTTGATGAATCCCCCGCATCGAGTCGTTCACGAATGGCGGTTGCGACTTCCGCTTGGTCCACTAAGAGTTCGCTGGCCTCGTCGGCCGGTTGCCCGGCGAGCACCACCGTCACCTCTCCCAATGGCGGGTGCTCCTCGTAATACGTATTCAGCTCCGACAAGGTGCCGCCGCGGAGTTCCTCGTGAATCTTGGTGAGTTCACGGGCGACCACCGCGTGGCGCGTGGCGCCGCAGAGCGGCACCAGATCCTGCAACAGTTCGGTCAGGCGGCCCGGCGCCTCATAGAAGACGATGCTCCACGGCTCGCCGGCAGCGCGTTCCAGCAGGCGACGGCGAGCGGTCCCCTTGCGGGGCGGGAAACCCAGGAAGAGATACCGATCACCAACCAGGCCGGATGCCGAGAGCGCCGCAGCAACGGCCGACGGCCCGGCGATCGGAACGACCCGGACGCCCGCTGCCCGCGCCGCGGCTACCACTTCGACTCCGGGGTCGCTGATGGCCGGCGTACCGGCGTCAGTCACCAGGGCGACATCATGCCCACCGGCAAGCAGCTCGAGCAGCGCATCGATCCGTTTTGGACCAGAATGCGCATGGTACGACATGAGCTTTGGGTGAGCGTCGATCGATGAAAGAAGACCCAGGGTGTACCGGGTGTCCTCGGCGGCTACCGTGTGTACGGTGCGCAACGTGTCGGCAGCGCGTGGCGAAAGATCGCCAAGGTTACCGAGTGGTGTGGCGACGACGAACAGCGTCCCGGAGGGCATGGCCGAAAGAAAGCTGGCTCGGCCCTCCGGGGCACCTGCTGGCGGTCAGGCCGCCAGGTGCTGCTTGATCTTCGCTTCGAGCGCTGGCCGGGGATGGGCGCCAATCAGCGTATCGACGTGCTTGCCATCCTTGAAAAAGATCAGCGACGGAATCGAGCGGACGTTGTACTTCATTGACGTCGCCTGATTCGAATCCACGTCGAGCTTGGCGATCTTGATCTGGCCGGCGTACTCCTTGGCCAGCGCGTCGAGCGTCGGCGCAATCGCGCGGCACGGCCCGCACCACGCGGCCCAGAAATCAACCAGCACCAGGCCGGTCGAATTGATCACTTCGCCGTCAAACGTCGAATCGGTCACCGCCACAGTATTCTCGCTCATCTTCCCCGCCGCTCCTGGTAGTCCACCATTAAGTTGTTACCTATGCAACCCACTATAGCGCATCTCGGCATTGCCGTCACCGACCTCGACGCCGCCGCCGCATTTTATCGCGACGTGCTGGGCGTTCCGTCACGCGGGCCCGAGGAGGCCGACGGCGCCCGGATCCTGCATTTCGAGTTTGGCGGCACCGACGTCGAGCTTCTGACACCCCTCAATGCCGACTCGCCGATCGCCAAATTCCTCGCCAAACGAGGGCCCGGCATCCATCATGTCTGCTACCGCGTCCCCAACCTCGATGCGGCACTCGCTGCCTGTCGCCAGCACGGCTACACACTCGTCGATGAGCATCCTCGCATCGGCGCGGGCGGACATCGCATCGCGTTCCTGCACCCCAAGTCGACCAACGGCGCGCTGATCGAGCTGACCGAGTAGTTAACCCTAGGCTACGGCTCCAGGTTCCCGGGGCGCTTGCTGGCCTCGCAGGGCTGGTTGATCTTGCTTGCCTCGACGTCGTCGAAGTCGTGCACCAGCCACCCCACACTCGATTTCACGACGTTGACCGGGATGGTCACCAGGCAGCCGTTGTGTGAAAGCTGGGTGGTCACCGTCCGCATGCCGCCCTTGTCGGCGGCGACGTCGCCAACCGGCTTCGCCACGACCCCGCGCAGCAGCGCCTGCATGATCACGATCTTCTTCTCATAACCCTTGGGACGGGAGCTGCTCACCGGTCCCTTGGCGTTGCCCCACAACTGTGCCACCCGAGTGAGGTTGCTGTCCGCCAGCGCGCGCATAAACTCCGAAACGGCTGCGCTCGGCGTTGCACCACCCGCCGGCGTCTGGGCGAACGCGGAAAGCGGCGAAGCAACGAGCAGTAGCGCGACAAGACGATGAGTAGCGACTTTTGACATGCAGCGTCCTCCTGGGGGACGTAAGAGCGAAACGTAATACTCCGGAATGTGAATGCGACTGCAACGGCTCTACATCAACGTCGACCATGTGGCCACGGTGCGGGAGGCTCGCAAGACCGACGAGCCCGATCCGCTCCTCGCGGCGCGTGAAGCCGAGGCGGCGGGTGCTGACGGAATCACGATTCACCTGCGCGAGGATCGGCGTCATATCCAGGACCGCGACGTGGTTGCGATCGCCAAAGCGGTCACGACCGTCTGCAACCTCGAGCTGGCGGCACGCGACGAGATCGTCTCGATCGCCTGCGACCTGCGGCCGTACCAGGTGACCCTGGTGCCCGAGCGTCGCGAGGAAGTGACCACGGAGGGAGGCCTCGACCTGTCCCGTCGCGACGCGAATCTCCGGACCGCGATCCGTCGCCTCGACGAAGCTGGCCTCCACGTATCATTGTTCATCGACCCCGACCTCGCCCAGATCGACGCCGCGAAGGACCTGGGCGTACCGGCAGTCGAACTGCACACCGGCCGATACTCCCAGCATTGGCGGGAGAATGCCGTCGCGCTCGATGAAATCCGCCGCGCAGCCGACCATGCCGCCAGCATGGGACTGGCGGTGCATGCCGGTCATGGCCTCACGTACCAGAACGTGCAACCCGTCGCCCGGATCGAAGCGATCGAGGAGCTGAACATCGGACATAGCATCGTGAGCCGAGCGCTGTTCACGGGTATCGGCCCGGCGGTCAAGGAAATGAAGTTGCTGCTGCAGCAGGCGCGCGGATGAGCAGCGCGCCGCGCCGCGCCGAGTTCTTTGCGCTCGAGGCCAACGAGTATCTCGCCGACCTCGAGCCATTGGCGCAAGCCCGCGAGCGCCCCGACGCCGAGCGGCTGGTGCGCGGAGCGCGTGCCTTGCGCGGTGCGGCGCTGATGGCAGGATTGGGAACGTACGCTCGCGCGGCGGCCGGACTTGAAGCGATTGCCCGCCAGGTGCGAGACCATGCCCTTCCATGGGACCCGAGTGCCCGCGAGGCGTGGGTGGACGGCTTGGGTGCGCTACGGATTTTGGTGGGGCACGCTGGTCGCTGGGACGCCGCCGACGATCGTCAGGCCTTGACCCTCGCAGAACGCTTTGAGCAGGTCATGACGGGAAAGCCTGCACGGGCGGCGACGCCGGCGCCCGCCGCGCTCACGCCGGGCGTGCGGGCGTTCATCGCTCGCGAGTCGGCGTTGATCGCCGGATCGCTGGAGCAGGCATCCCGCGCACTGGCACCGATTCTTCCGTCGATGGCACTCGCCAGCGTCCTCGAGCGGATGCAATCGCTTCGCGGGCTCGGCGGATCGGCAGAGCTGTCGCCGCTCCCGGAATTGCTCGATGCGATGGAAGTCGCCACACGCGCACTGCTCGGTGATGCACCGGCGCCGCCGAATGTCGCGACGGTCTTCGCCGACGCGGCTCATGCGCTTGCTGCGATTGCGCGATCCGTGGCGGACGCGGGGCAGATCGTCGTCGCCCCGGTGGAACTCGAATCGATCGCCCGTCGCCTGCTCGATGCCTATGCATCCGAAAGCGACGTCGTCTCGATCCTGGCGCTCGCCCCAAATGGTGTCGACGCCATCTTGCGCGAAGGAACGGCGCCGGCCGCACTCCCCGACGCCGATCCGGTGCCAGTGGAACTCGTTGGCGTCGGTGATCACCTGCTCATGGTGGCCGACGCGCTCGCCCGACCAACATCACCGGCGGCGCGCGACCTGCGCCTCTTCGTCCTGCACCGCTCACTGGCGGCGATGCCGTCGCGCAGTGCCACCGGTCGATTCCTCGCGCCTCTGGCCGAAGCGATTTCGGCTGCGATTCGCAATCGCGTGGCCGCCGAACGTCCCGATGCGTTCGTCGCGATGGTGCGCGGTTGCGGACGCTTCCTGGTCGAGGCGGGCGCCACGCCCGATGTGCAGACTATTACGCGCCGTCGCGATGCGATTGCCACGTCTCTGCTGATGGTAGGCCGCGGTGCACCGGCGGGCGGGTTCGAACCGAAGGTGATCGCTCCGAGTGCGCCAGAGCCGGAAATTGTCTCCATCGATTCCCTCGCGCCCGCCGATACCGAAGCCGATGTCATAGACATTGCGTTACTGGCGCCAGAGGACACGACCGACATCGTCGCGATTGAATCACTGGCGCCGGATCATGACGCGCCGGCGATTCCCACCGTGGCACCCGGCGCCCCAAGTCGGCTCGAGCGCGCCTTCGGGACGCGTGGTGCGCTCTCGCTGGCCACGCGCGACAACACGCCGAGCGTCAGCGGGTTGATCGCGGCAGAGATCGTGCCGATCACCGCGCTGCTGTATCGCGGCACTGCCGCCCTCTCGCGAGCGGAGGAACTCCGAATGGAGATTCAGTCAATGCTCGCCGATTCCGATACGTCGCTCGATTCGTTGCGGCCCTACATCCGCGAATTGCTCGACCTCGTCCCGCTGGCGCGTGACGCCGCCTGAGCGGCGCAGCGCACGCGCGCTGCAAGTCGGTCTCGGTGTTGCGATTTCCGCCGGACTCGTCTGGTGGGCGTTCCGCAAGACAGATTTTTCGTCGGTGTGGGAACAAATCAAGACGGTGCGAGTTCTCACGATGCTCGCGGCGATTGCGCTTGCGACGCTGCCGTTCGCATTGCGTGTGCCGCGGTGGAAACTGTTGCTTCGTCGCGAAGACGATACCGCACTTCCCGACGCGCCACTCTGGCACGCGATCGCAATCGGGTTTGCCGCCAACAACGTGTTGCCGTTGCGTGCGGGTGAAGTGCTGCGCGTCGCAGCGATCAGCCGCATCGCACGCGTACCGTTCGCCGCCGCGCTTTCGAGCGTTGCGGTCGAGCGAGTCCTCGACGGACTGACTGCGGTAGGTCTTCTCGGGATCGGGTTGATGACCGCACACCTCCCCGAAGGCGTGACGATTGGGAAAGGCCCGCCGATAGCCAAGCTTGCGGTCTATACCGGTTCGATCTGCGTTGCGGCTCTGGTGATGGCGATCATCGCGGCGTGGCAGCGGGAAACTGCACTTCGGATCGTGCGATGGATCCTGCCGAAGGGTGCCATCGGCCAGAAACTTGTGCACTTCGCCGACAACGTGTTGCGCGGACTCGGCGCGCTACGTGATCCTCGACGCGCAATTCCTGTGATCCTCTGGTCGCTGCTGATTTGGCTCATCAATGGCAGCGCGTTCTATGTCGCGTTCCTCGCGTTCGGGTTCGATGTGCCGTTCTCCGGTGCCCTCATCCTGCAGGGTGCGTTGATGTTCGGCATCGCGTTGCCATCGTCACCTGGCTTCGTTGGCGTATTCGAAACGATCATTCCCGCGGCACTGTCGCTGTACGCGGTAAATCCTGCAGCCGCGCTCGCCTGTGCGGTGACGTACCACGTCACGACGTTCATTCCGATCACGTTTCTCGGCGCGCTCTCTGCTGCTCGCACCGGCGTCCACCTCAAGGTGCCACCAGCGACACCATGACTGACACGCTCACGCGCGAGTGTCCGGCGAAGGTCAACCTTTTCCTTCGCGTGCTCGCGCGTGAGTCCGATGGCTATCACGGCATCGAGACGTTGTTCTGCAGGATCGCACTCGCCGACACGCTCAGCATCAGTCGCACTGCCAACGGCATCGCGCTAACGGTCGAGGGCGCTGATGTCGGCCCCACTGAACAGAACCTTGCCTGGCGCGCTGCCGATGCGGTGCTCGCGGCAACCGGCCGCAAGTGTGGCGTGCAACTCCACCTCACCAAACGGATTCCCGCCGGCGGCGGACTCGGCGGCGGATCGAGTGATGCCGCTGCCGCGCTACTCGCCGTCAATCAGCTCGCCGGCAATGCCATTCCGCGCGCCGAGCTGCTGAACATCGCCACCCGACTGGGCGCCGATGTGCCGTTCTTCATGCTCGAGGCGTCGTGCGCGCTGGCTTGGGGACACGGCCAGCGGATGCTCCAGCTGCCTCCACTCGCGTCGATGCCAATGCTGCTGCTATTGCCCGGCGTACCTGTTCCTACCGCGGATGCGTACGGTTGGGTGGATGAGGCGCGGCAATCGGCGGGACCACGTGGCAGCGTGGCACTCGATCTCGACGTGCTGCAGAGTTGGAGCGACATCGCGCGGCTCGCCGGCAACGACTTCGAATCGGCCGTGTTCGGCCGGTTGCCGGCAGTCCGTGCCGGGTTTGAGGCTCTCGCCGGCACACACCCGATGCTCTGCCGCATGAGCGGATCGGGGTCGACGCTGTTTGCCGTCTATCGCAGCGAGCGAGACCGTGATGATGCCGCGCTGCAGTTGGGGAACAAGCACGGAGTGACGGTGAAGACGTCCTCGTCCTGAGCGCAGCGAGGGACCTCCAGACTCAGTGCACCCCTGCCTTCAACATTCGCATCACCTCATCGATGGCCGCCTGCAACTCCCGGTCAATCCCCTTCACCTCATCCATCGGCGAATTCTTCACCCAGACATCCGGTGCGACGCCGAAGTTCTCGAGGTTGATGCCGTAGTTGTTCGGTTTGGTCGGATCATACGTCACCACCAGTGCGCCCGGCGTTCGCACTGCACCGCCGTTGATCAACGCATAGCTCCCGGTGGCAATGACCTGCGCTGACGTCGGATTGCCGACAATGCGACCAAGTCCGAGCTGTCGAAACGCCAGCGGCGTCACTTCCGCGTCCGATGCAGACCGGCCATTCACCATCATGACCTTTGGTCCTGCAATGGCCTGGTGTGGTCGGCGTCCCCACGTCGGGGCACCGTTGCGGTTGTTCCAGAACTCGTAGGGGCGTCGCTCGAGGATATCGATCAGTTCCTGGTCGATGTTGCCGCCGCCGTTGTTCCGGATGTCGACAATGATCCCCTGCTTGTTCCAGAACCGGTCGATCTCATTCTGAAATCGGGCCAGCGACGGTGCATCCATGGCGCGAACGTGCACGTACGCGATCTGCCCGGCGGTTGCCTTCTCGACGATATCGCGATTGTTCTCCACCCATTCCTCGTACTTGATGTTGCCGAGATTGGTGACGCTGGCGATGCGCACCACGCGCGCACCTTCGCCGGTGGCGGTCTTCGCGACCTTGACCGGGATGTACTCGTTGGTCGTGGTGCTGAGGATCTTCCAGTAGTTGTCCTTCGCCGTGATCTCCTGGCCGTCGATGGCCAGGACGTAGTCGCCCACGCTCAGGCCGAGCCATTCCTTGTCGGCCGGACCTGCGCGGTAGATGTGCGAGATCCGGTAGCGGCCCGCAGCCGGCTCCATTTCGAATCCCACCGAGCGTGTCGTGTAAACGCGCGGCATGACGTGCGTTGCGGGCCCGCTCACGCCGGTGTGCGATGAATTCATCTCACCGATCATGGCGTTGCCAAGATCGTAGACGTCCTCGTTGGTACCGACGTACTTGAGCAGCGGCTCGTACTTCGCCTTGATCGCCGCCCAGTCGTGGTTGTTCATCTTCTCGTCGTAGTAGCGGTACTTCATCGCCCGCCATGTTTCGTTGAACATCTGCTTCCACTCTTCGCGACGGTCGACCCGCACCTCGAAGGTGAAGTTGACGCGATCATTCTTTGTGGGCGCGGCGAGGGTGATCTTGTGCACCTCCGATCCGCTGCCGGTTTCACCTGCCGCGGGCGTGCCGTTGGCGCGGAAGAAGATGGCCTTGCGATCCCAGCTCGGTTGCAGGGCGGGAAACGTTCCGCCAGTAAGGCGTCGCCGATCGCGGCCATCGATTGCCATCGCGAAGAGCCCCGTCGCCTGATCGTCCGCGGCGGCGGCGCCACCACCACGCCCGCCACGACCGCCGCCACCACCTGCGCCACCGGTCACGGTGAAGTAGATCGTGCGCCCGTCCGCAGAGAGGAAGAAGGTCCCGACCGGATCGGCGCCACGGGTCAGCTGAATTGCCCGCTTCTCGATCGCCGTGAGATCAATCCCCACCGGAGCGCGTGACGCTGCCGCAGCCGCCGTGCTGTCGGCGCCACTGCCACCACGACCGCCGCGGCCGCCGCCCGTCGCGCGACGGAGTCGCTCGCGCACCAGCGGATCGTTCATGTCCTCACTCAACTTCGCCAACGACACAGCGAACAGCTGATTCTCTGCACCGTCACGGTTGGACGTGAAGATCACCGTTTTGCCATCGGGCGTGAGCGCGGCGTTTCCTTCGGCCGCCGGACTTTGTGAAATGTTGTATTCGTGCTTCGCGGCAATGTCATACAGGTACACATCCGCGTTCTGGTCGGCGTCGCGCCGCGAATAGACCAGCCAGGTGCCGTCGGCCGCGTACTGCGAAAGGTTGAAGCCGCCGGCCACGTTGTACGCCAGCTCGCGCGGCACACCGCCCCCCAGATCCACTTCCCAGATCCGATTGGCCGCGACGTACGCCAGCTTCTGCGAATTGGGCGCCCAGTTGATGTCACCCTTCTCCGACGGCTGCGTGCTCAACTTGCGCCGCTCGCCGGTGGCGACGTCGAACACCCAGACTTCCTGGTCGCCGCTCTCGTCGGAGATGTACGCGATCTTCTTGCCGTCGGGCGAGTACTGCTCCGCCGTTTCCTTCCATGCGGTGTGCGCCACCGAGAGGTTCTCGCCAATCCCTTGCTCGGCCGGCCCGACGCGAATGTCACCGTGCATATCGAGGGCGACGTAGTTGCCATCCGGCGATGGCGCGAATCCATCGGCGCGGTTGGTCGACGTCAGCACATCGATGTCGTTTTCCTTGGGATCGAACGCCAGCGCAATTGCAAGCTTCTGCGGCTGGCCATTTGGGATGTCCATGGACCAGAGATCGAAGTCGAGTTGATACACCAGCTTCTTGCCATCCGGTGACATCGACGGATAGAAGACGCCATCCTTGTGATGGGTGACTTGCGTCGGAGTCCCGCCCTTCGGCGACATCCGCCAGATGTTATAGCTGCCGTCGCGCTCGGAGGCGAAATAGATCAGTCCGTCCGCACCCCACATCGGATACACGTCACTGACTTCGTCCTTGTATTTTTGCAGGTCGGTATGGGTGATCTCGGTGATCTGCCCGGTCTTGACGTCCTGTACGGCGATGTTCGCCGTCGCATTCCCCTTGAACCCCTTGCGCCACGCCGACGGCAATCCGCGATTGTACGCCACCATCGTGGCGTCCTGGCTCATCGTTCCGGCGCGCGCAGCAGCCATACCCATCGACACCGGCGGCGAACCGTCGAGCGGTAGCCGATACAGCGGCGACCCGAAAGCTTCAGGGCCGCGGGCACTCGAGATAATGATGTTGCTGCCGTCCGGTGTCCAACCAAGCGCCTGATCGTCACCAGAGAACCAGGTCAGCTGACGCGGCTCACCACCGCGTGATGGCACGACATACACATCGTTGTTGCCGTTGCGGTTGCTGGTGAACGCGATCCAGTTGCCATCGGGCGAGAATCGCGGACCGATATCTCGCGCGATGTTGACCGTGAGTCGCTGTGGATTGCCGCCACCCGCATCAGCGACCCAGATGTCGTCCTGGTAGGTAAACGCGATTCGGCCGTCATTGGCGATATTGGCGTAGCGGGCAAACTTGATCGGCGATGGTCGCTGCGCCGCGCTCGGAAGCGCCAACGAAATCTGGAGGCCAACCGCAACGCAGGCGGCGAGGTACCGGGGCAGACGCGTCATCGAAATCTCCTGGGGGGACCGAGCCTACGCTACGGCGCGCCCTCCCGGGAGTCAATGTCACCGATGTAAGTTGCTGCTGGTCCCGTGATTGCTGCCCCTTCGTCCAATGGCAGGACAGCGGCCTTTGGAGCCGTGAATCTTGGTTCGAATCCAAGAGGGGCAATCGCTAAC
>JANYCP010000137.1 GCA_025360265.1 Gemmatimonadota bacterium | reverse complement strand
CACCGATCTTTGATCGGCAGAGTTCGTTCTCGATCGGCACGGTGGTGCTCGACCCGAAGAGCCCCTCGACGATCTGGGTCGGCACCGGTGAAAACAATTCGCAGCGCAGCGTCGCGTATGGTGACGGCGTGTATCGATCCGACGACGCAGGCCGCACCTGGAAGAGAATGGGGCTGGAGAAATCGGAGCATATCGCGAGAATCCTGATCGATCCGCGGAACAGCGACGTGGTTTACGTCGCGGCGCAGGGACCGCTCTGGTCCGACGGCGGCGACCGCGGCCTTTACAAGACGACCGACGGTGGCAAGACATGGAATGCCGTGTTGGCACCGAGCGAGCGTACCGGCGTGACCGATGTGGTACTCGATCCGCGCAATCCCGACCTGCTGATCGCCGCCACATGGCAGCGCCGCCGCCACGTCTGGACGCTCATCGATGGTGGACCGGAGAGTGCCCTGCAACGGTCAACGGACGGCGGCAAGACGTGGCGCAAGATTACGACAGGCATCCCGTCAACCACACTGGGACGGATCGGGCTAGCGGTATCGCCTGCCAATCCCGACATCATCTACGCCACCGTTGAGGCCGCCGCAGGCGAAGGCGGCATCTTCCGGTCGACCGACAACGGCGTCGCATGGGAGAAGCGCGGCGGCTACACGGCACAACCGATGTACTACGCTACGCTCGTCGCAGATCCGTTCAACACCCAACGCCTCTATTCAATGGATGTCGGTACGCAGGTGTCCGACGACGGGGGCACCACCTGGCGAGGCCTCGGCGAACGCTCCAAGCACGTCGATAATCACGTGCTCTGGGTCGATCCACGCAACGCGGATCACTACATCAATGGCAACGACGGCGGGCTCTACCAGAGCTGGGATGCCGGAAAAACGTGGATCTACTTTGCCAACTTGCCGATCGGGCAGTTTTACGACATCGACGTCGATAACTCGGCGCTGTTCTTCCGGGTCTGTGGCGGTACTCAGGACAATTCGTCGGTGTGCGCACCGATCGCTACCCGCAACAACATCGGGATTACCAACGCCGATTGGTTTGTCACCACGGGCGGCGACGGATTCGTCTCGCGCATCGACCCAAAGGATCCCAACACCATCTACGCCGAGAGCCAGAACGGCGGCATGGTGCGCTACGACGTGCGCAGTGGGCAGGAAACGTCGATGCAACCGCAGGTTGCCCGCGGTGAAGAGCCATCACGCTGGAACTGGGACACACCGATCATCATTTCGCCGCATGCAAACACCCGACTGTACACCGCGTCGCAACGCGTCTATCGCAGCGACGACCGTGGCGACAGTTGGCGGCCGATCAGCCCGGACCTGACGCGCACGATTGACCGGAACGCCCTCCCGGTGATGGGAAAGGTCTGGGGTCCGGACGCCGTCGCGAAGAATCAGTCGACCGCGTTCTACAGCAATATCAGTGCGATCGCCGAATCGTTCCGCCAGGACGGCCTGCTCTATGTTGGCACCGATGACGGCCTGATGCAGGTGACCGAGGACGGTGGGGCGAGTTGGCGGAAAATCGAAGCGTTCGCCAGCGTGCCGCCGAATACCTATGTACAGCGTGTCATCGCTTCGCCGATCGACGGCAAGACGGTGTTCGTTGCGTTCGACAATCACCAGAACGGCGACTACACGCCGTACCTGCTCAAGAGCGCCGACGCCGGTCGAAGCTGGACGTCAATCGTTGGTGATTTGCCGAAACGCGGCGGCGTGTATGCATTCGCGCAGGATCATGTCGACCCGAACCTGCTGTTTTGCGGTACCGAGTTTGGTGCCTATGTGTCCAAGGATGGTGGCGCTCATTGGGTGAAGATCCCGGGACTCCCGACGATCATGGTGAGAGATCTCGCCATACAGCGCCGCGACAACGCGCTGGCCATCGGCACGTTCGGGCGGAGCATCTTCGTCATCGACGACTACTCAGTGCTTCGCGGGCTCACCGCAGAGTCGGTGAACCAGTCGGTCGCGCTCTACCCGATTGCGGACGCAACGGCGTTTCAGCGGCGTGGTGGCAGTGGCAAGGGGAGCCAGGGTGAGGCCTACTTCAGTGCGCCCAACCCCGCCGCGGGCGCAACGATTACGTGGTCGCTCAAAGAGCCTGTTTTCACTTCGCTCAAGGACCGGCGGCTGCAGGCACAGCGCGATGCCGAGAAGGCGAACAAGCCAATGCGATACCCGACTCCGGCTGAACTGATTGCTGAAGCAGACGAGGAACCGGTCATGCTCGCCGCGTCGATTGCAGATGAGCGGGGAACGATCTGGCGACTTCTCGCGCTGTCGGGGGCGAAGGGCACCCACACTGTCACGTGGGACCTTCGTGGCTCGCCGGATACGCCGGCTGATCCACCCGGCGCTTCGGCAGGCGCCGGCTGCAATGGATGTGAGCTGGTGCCGCCAGGCAAGTACAGCGTGCAGATCGGCAAGCGTGAGCGCGGCGTGTTTACACCCCTTTCCGTCACAACAGCGTTCACGCTCCGCCCCGACCCCGAGATGCCGATCTCGGCGACCGACCTGCAACTCGCGCTCGACTACCGACAGAAGCAGTCGAAGCTCTCGCGTCAGGTGACCCAGGCACTCGATGCCGCAACCGCGGCCAAGGCAAAAATCGACGCCATCGTCAAGGTGTTGTCGCAAATGACGACTGCCCCCAAGCCGCTACACGAGCAGGCCCGGAGCATTGGCGACCGACTGGTAGCCTTCCTTCGCGCGGTACGTGGTGACGAGGTGAACGCCGCGCGCGGTGAGCAGGTGGCGGTTGCCATCCAGTCGCATGTGCGTGCGGCGTCGCCGAGCGGACCGATTGGACCAACCAAGACCAATCTCGAGCAATTTGCTATCGCTGCCGCGGCATTTCCGCCGGAATACGACAAGCTGAAGCCGATGCTGCTCACCGAAATTCCGGCATTGGAAAAGGAGCTCGAACGCATCGGTGCGCCGATCACGCCAGGCCGGATTCCGGA
This sequence comes from Gemmatimonadota bacterium, assembly GCA_025360265.1. Lineage (GTDB taxonomy): Bacteria > Gemmatimonadota > Gemmatimonadetes > Gemmatimonadales > GWC2-71-9 > Palsa-1233. The sequence continues at coordinate 11,754 of JANYCP010000137.1, read as the reverse complement.
CCTCCAGCCCTAGTGGCCGCCCCGCGCGATTGCACCACTGCGGTCATCCTCGCAGCGGGCCGCGGTACCCGCATGCGGCGCGATGCGGCCGGCGTAGCGCTCGATGCTGCGCAGGCTGCGATTGCCGACCATGGCATCAAGGGAATGATTCCGGATAGCCGCGGCCGACCGTTTCTTGATCATGTGCTGTCCTCGCTGGCCGACGCCGGAATCACCGATGCGTGCTTGGTGATCGGACCCGACCATCAGGTCATCCCGGCGTACTACGGGACGAACCCGCCACGACGTGTCCGCCTCGCATTCGCCATTCAACATGAAGCAACCGGTACCGCCGACGGGCTGCTCGCCGCCGAACCGTGGGCCGTTGGTCGAGATGTCATTGTGCTCAATGCCGACAACCTCTATCCGGTGAGCGCGATCCGCGCACTCGTGACGCTCGGCGGGCCAGGACTCGTTGCATTCGATCGGGACGCGTTGATCCGCGAGAGCAACATCGACCCGGATCGGATTGGCGCTTTTGCCATCGTCACGCTGCGGGGGGATGACACGCTCGCCGCCATCGTTGAGAAACCAGGCGTCGCGTACCGGCACAGCGAGACTGACGCGACCGAGATCAGCATGAACATTTGGCGCTTTGACACTGCCATCTTTGACATCTGTCGTCGGGTACCGCTTTCGCCGCGCGGTGAACATGAGTTGCCGGTTGCGGTCGGCGCCGCAATCGACGCCGGCATGCAACTGCGAGCCGTGCGGGTGCGCGCCGGCGTTCTAGATCTCTCCAACCGCGGCGATATCGTCACGGTGGCGCAACGTCTCGGCGCCATGGAGCTCACGCCGTGAGCGCGTGGCCGGATCGCCTTGCGAGTCTGGAGCTGTCTGATCAGTCGGCGCCGCTGGCGGCGCGCAACTTCGCGGACGTCGCCGACCGGCATACGGCACTCTTCGGCGCCGAGACGGCGTCGCGCGCATGGTGGGTCCCTGGGCGAATCGAAGTCCTCGGAAAACACACGGACTATGGTGGCGGCCGGTCACTGTTGTGCACAGTGGAGCGCGGCTTTCATGTGGTGGCTTCACCGCGCGATGACGCGACGATCCGGATCGTCGATGCGTCTACGAATGCGTCGCTGCACATCCCGTTCGATCGCGACGCCGAGTCGAAGCCGGGTCACTGGTCCGATTATCCGATTTCGGTGGTGCGGCGGATCCGGCGCGACTTCCCGTCGGCGAACACAGGCGTCAACCTCGTGATTCGATCGTCGCTGCCATCGGCCGCCGGCCTCTCGTCCTCCAGCGCGATGGTGATTGCCTGTTTTCTTCCGTTGGCGGCATTCAACAATTTGCGCGCTATGCCGGAGTGGTCGGCGATCGCCGATGAGGACGCCCTGGCAGGGTATCTCGGCGCCATGGAGAATGGCCGCACCTTCGGCCCGTTCGCCGCCGACCGCGGTGTCGGGACCCACGGTGGCAGCGAAGACCAGACCGCGATCATTCGCTCACGCCCGGGCCACCTGCTGCAGTATCACTTCCTCCCCGTCACGCACGAACAGACGGTCACTCTACCGGCCGATTGGCAATTCGTAATCGGAGTGACCGGCGTCCACGCGCCGAAAGGTGGTGCGGTGCAAGCCCAATACAATGCCCTCGCAGCGGAAGTGTCGGCCCTTCTCGCACTCTGGAACAGGCGAACCGGCCGGCACGGCGACTCGTTGTTCGATGCGCTGCGCAGCGCGCCGGATGCGGTGACCCGCTTGTCCGCAATGATCGCCGCAGATCAGTCACTGAGCCCGGACCTCGCCGGCCGCCTCGATCAGTTCGTCGACGAGTGCGATCGGATCATCCCGGAGGTCAGTCGACGGTTGATTTCCGGTGACGTACCTGCGATTGGTGAGCTGGTCGCCCGATCGCAGGAGAACGCCGAACGGGCACTGCGAAACCAGATTCCGGAAACGATTCATCTCGCGGATAGTGCCCGCGAACTCGGCGCTGCCGCGGCATCGGCATTCGGTGCTGGCTTCGGGGGTAGCGTGTGGACGTTAGTCCGTCGCGAGGAAGTTGCCGGGTTCATCGAGCGCTGGCGTGACGATTACCTCGCGCGATTTCCTGCGCGGCGGCACCGCGCCGATTTCTTCGCGACAAACCCCGGCCCAGCAGCACGGGAAATCTGAACTACTGGCCAATCAGCAGCGATACCGTACCGCCACTTTGTCGAACATGCATCCCTGAATCCGGATGAACCGCACCGGTGAATACTCCGTCATTGTACGCGTAGAGATAGGCTGAGACACTGGCCGCAGTTGGTGGAATCCGGCTCGTCACCACCATGCCAGAGCGCGTAGCTCCGGTATAGCCGGCCGCTTCGGTCGTGCCATCGAAAACGATGGCCGCACGAAATGCATCGGGATTCGATGTGTCGATCCAGCTGAAGTCGAGCGGCGTTGGAATGTGGATCAGGGCACCGTTCCCTGGGGTGGTCAGGCTGGGGACCATTGGGATCAGCGCGACGCCCGTCACCGAGTCCGCGCCGGCGATCACTTCGATCCGAACGGTGTCGCCAACGGCCAGAAATGTCGGCAGCGAACCAGCGTAATGACCTGTTGCCGTTTCTGTCAGCGTCACGCCATTGACCGTCACGAGCGCACTGGTGACCGCGGAATTCCCGCGAGAAAGCGAGACGTTTTGGAGGTGCGGCCCCATGTCGTTCCCGACGATGAGAATTCGCAGATCTGGTGGCGTGCTGGCGGTGTCGACGGCGCAGGCAGCCACGGCGGCGATCAGGAGCAGTGGGGGGCGACGCATCGCCGAATCTATCTCCCTTGACTCCCTGTCAGGCAGGACTAATCTGCTAGGCTTCTCCTCGCCACCGGTTACCGCATGAGCCAGCCAACCCGGGCCTGTCCTAGCTGCAATACGCCGCTCCCCGGGATGGCGCAGTTCTGTTACGTGTGCGGTACCGCGACTCCGGCGGCCGGCATCCATCGCGATACCGGCGAGATGGTGGCCACCACTCATAACTCTGGTATCGGGCCCGCCGAACTGATTCGCAAACTCCAGCGCGCACTCGGACCGGGCTATGAGCTTGCGGAACGAATCGGCGCGGGCGGATTCGCCGAGGTGTTCCGCGCGCGCGATTTGCGGCTCAAGCGCGATCTCGCCGTCAAGGTGCTCCGTCCCGATCTCGGACTTTCTCCCGAACTGCTTCAGCGATTCCGTCGCGAAGCCGAAACGATCGCAGCGCTGCGCAATGCGCATATCGTGCCGATCTTTGATGTCGGCGAGGCAGAAGGACTCGCGTACATCATCATGCCGATGATCACGGGCGAGAGTTTGCGTGCAGTCCTCGATCGCGATGGCGCGTTGCCACCAGCTGAAGTGCGCCGCGTCCTTCGCGAGGCGGCACTTGGACTGGCCGCCGCGCACGACGCGGGAATGATTCACCGGGACGTCAAGCCCGAGAACATCATGCTCGAAGGGCGTGACAAACGCGTCCTGCTGATGGATTTCGGTATTTCGAAGGCGGTCGGCGCGGCAGGAGATGCCGATCCGGGGCAAGCGCTCACCACAACTGGCATCATCATCGGCACGCCACAGTACATGAGTCCCGAACAGGCGAGCGGCGACAAGAACATTGATGCGCGCAGTGATCAGTATTCGCTCGCCGTCGTGGGATATCGCATGCTGGTAGGTGGTCTGCCGTTTGAAGGCGACTCGACCCGGGCCGTCCTCTATCAGCAGCTGGTGGCAGAAGCCCCACCGATTGCGACCAAGGTACCCGGCGTTCCCGCGGCGCTCGCCAATGCGATTCAGCGTGCGCTGGCGAAGGAACCTGCCGAGCGCTTCCCGACCATGTCGGAATTCGCTGCGGGACTCGACGTCGATCCCGGCCCGATGACCCATCGACGCACCACAGCGAAATCGTTGCTGCGCCGCAATCAGCTGTTGTTAGCCACTGCCGCCGTGCTGTTGGGGGCGGGCGGGTGGTGGGCTATGACCCGTCCAAAGCCGATCGCGCCTCCCCCGCCGCCGCCGGTGGTTGCCGTCGTCCCCCCGGCGCCGGAGCCCGCGCCGGCCCCTCCCAGCGCGCCGAAAGGGGCGCCGGAGAAGGGGCGTGGCGCGAAGGTGGCTCCCGCCGGCACCGCAGCCCCCGCCGTGAAGCCGGGCGCCGCCACGGTGACCCCGGCGCCGGCCGCCCCGCCGCCCCCCGCCCCTGTGTCCGCCGGGTGCGCCAGGCTGGCTGCTGCCAGTAACTGGGGCGCCGCCCGGGGCCCCTGCACCAAGGAGGCCGAGGCGGGGAGCGTCGTTTCCCAACGGATTCTGGGCCAGATGTATGACAAGGGGAACGCGGTCACTGAAAACCCGGCCGAAGCGGTCGCATGGTACAAGAAGGCTGCGACCAGCGATGCCGAAGCGCGGTATCTCTTGTCGAACGCACTGGAACGCGGCCGCGGTACCACGCGCAACGACGCCGAATCGATGGTCCTGCTGCGTGAGGCGGCGGCAGGAGCGTATCTACCCGCACAACTGAAGTTGGCCGCTCGTCTCGAGAACGGAACGGGCACCAAGAGGGATGAGTCCGAAGCTGCGGCATGGTATCGACGCGCTGCCGAGCGCGGCGATGTGACATCTGAGCAGAAACTGGGCGAGTTCCTCTCGAAGGGTCGCGGCATTCCGAAGAACGAAACCGAAGGACTCGATTGGTATCGCAAAGCCGGCGAGCATGGATCGGGCGAAGCGGCGTGGCAAGCGTCGCAGATGTATTTCAAGGGACGCGGCACCGCAAAGGACGACGCGGCAGGAACGGAGTGGCTGAAGAAGGCGGCGGCGTTGAACCAGCCGGATGCGGTGAAGGAACTGAAGAAGAGAACGGGATAAAAAGTCGTTGGTCGTTAGTCATGAGTCATTGCCAACGACTCAAGACCAACGACCAACGACTACCCCATCGGGACGGCGGGATTTGAACCCGCGACCCCTGCAACCCCATTGCAGTGCGCTACCGGACTGCGCTACGTCCCGTTATTCCACCGGCGCGGCAATGATAGTCGAATCAACGAAACTGAGTAAGGGGGCGCTGACGTGAGCGATAACGCGGCATTGCACGCCATGATTGACACAGGTCCAGCCTCTGGACCCGTGATCGTCCTCCTCCACGGCCGCGGCAGCGACGAACGCGATCTCTTCCCGCTGGGCCGGATGCTGCACCCTGATGCCACCACCGTGTCAGTACGTGCGCCTTTCGACGCCGCGCCCTGGGGCTATGGCCCGGGCTTCGCCTGGTATCGTTTCCTCGGCGGCACGGTACCCGAATCTGATTCGTTCGAGACGGGGCAGAAGGCGCTCTCGTCCTTCCTCACCGATCTCCCGGCGAAGCTTGGCCGGACCAATCCGCCGCTCATTCTCGGTGGCTTCTCGCAGGGTGGCACATCGTCGCTGGCGTACATGATGCGCAATCCGGAACGCGTTGCAGGTGTATTGGTGTTTTCCGGATTCTTGGCGGATCACCCGTCGGTAGCTGTCACTACCGAACGAGTTGGCGCGACACCGATCTTCTGGGGACATGGCACCGCCGATCCGGCGATTCCATTCGCGGCGGCCGAGGAAGGCTGGAGGCAACTAGGCGGAGTGAATGCGGTGCTCGAATCACACACCTATCGCGGCATGACTCACACAATCAGTGAGGAGGAGCTGCGAGATGCGGCGACGTGGCTGCATGGCGTACTGGAGGCGGAAAAGCAAAACAGCGCCCCGTAATCGGGACGCTGCGTGCACGCACTGGGCTGCAGTTGAAGAGCCACTGGTCAGATTTGAACTGACGACCGCTCGATTACGAATCGAGTGCTCTACCCCTGAGCTACAGTGGCAGGCTCTGCACAATGCCCTGGCGCGGACTCGAACCGCGATGCCTTACGGCACTACCCCCTCAAGATAGCGTGTCTACCAATTTCACCACCAGGGCGTGGCGCGGGCAGTATAGTGCGCACGCCCTGTGGGGTCAACCGATCAGCGCCTGTGGCCGGACTGAAAGGTCATCGCGACGCCAACAAACAGGATCCTCTCGGTCAGCGTCTCGTCACCAACATGGCTGCTGTAGCTGGCCTGATAGAAGTCAGCCACCGGGCCGATCGTCACGTTCCTGGAGACATTGATCTCGTAGCCGGCACCCGCATTGAACATGAATCCGTTCTCGGTCGCCTTCGATCCGTCGTGAAAATCGACGCTGCTCCAGGCATAGCCCAAACCGCCCTTCACGTAGAATCCGTCGCGACGCGACGGGTAGAGTTGTACGTTGCCGAGGAGCCCAAGCGTCCGCTCCGTCGTGGGGCCGTTTTCGGCCGACCAACCGAGCATCTCGACGCCAACCCGTGTGCTTGCGTTCGGCGTCCCGCCCATACGCAGCGCAAAGGACGGCGTCGTCACCGGCGTGCGCCAAGTGTCGCCGCGACTCGAGAGCGGGTTACCGCTGGCGTCGAGCACCGCGCATGGGGCGGTTTCGAACCGGCATTGTTCGCGGCCAGCCCCGAGGGCGCCCGTGAAGTAAAAACCGCTGCGCAGCTCACGAGTCGGCATCTCGATCAATCCGCGATCGCGACCCTGTGCACCCGCAGATGACGCAATGCCGGTGGCGAGCATGATGAGGCCCAGAGCCGCAGAGATCCGTCGCATATTCAGACTCCTCCGAAAACGATTCAAGCACGTGGTTGGTGGATACATCAGCCCCGATGAAGTGCAGGCAGCGTGCCACCACACTATGTTCTGATCTGGCAACGCCTTAGCGCTTTTTGGCCCGGACTGGGCTTCTCAACAGTGTCCCCGCAGCGAGTCACAAGTGTCCCTTGTCAGGCGCGTCCTACTCATCGCGACAGTCATTCTGGTCGCCGCCGCTGCCATCAGTCTGGGCCGCTGGCAGCTCCGACGTTTGCGGGACCGGCGGGCCAGCAACGCCGCGCTCGAGGCTGCGGGCCGACTCCCGCCACTCCGCTTGCCCGACCAGCTCCCAGCCAACCGCTCGATCGATTCCGGGAGGCGGATCGTCGCGACCGGCCACTTTGATCCCGCCCAGCAGATTATCCTCCGCGGACACGTGCAAGACGACGCACCGGGCATCCAGATCGTGACGCCGTTCGTGTTCGACAGTAGTAATGCGGTGCTCTGGATCCTGCGCGGCTTCGTGAAGTCGCCCGATGCGGTGACACCGCCCGACACAGTTCCTGCACCGGCAGCGGGTACGGTCACCATCGGCGGCGTAGCGTATGGGATTCCGGTGACGACCGACGATGGCGCACCGCTGCTCCACAAGGGCGTCACGACGTGGAAGCGACTCGATCGCTCCACCGTCATGGCCCGCCTGCCGGAATCGCTCGCCACCTATCTGATCCTCGCAAGCGACTCAGCCGACGTCGGCCGCCTCGCGATCGTCGCGCTGCCAAAGCTCAACGACGGGCCGCACCTGAGCTACGCGCTGCAGTGGTTCGGCATTGCCCTCGCGGTGCTCACGTTCGGGGCGGTGGTGCTTTGGCGAGACGGTCGCGAGTCCGCTCGACGTCGCGAAGCACCCTGAGGATATTTCCACCCGCCAGCTTCCGCAGGTCGGTATCGGTCCATCCCCGCCGGATCAGTTCGGCAAAAACCAACGGAAAGCCTGACACGTCCTTCATTCCGTCCGGAAGTTCCGACGTCCCGTCGTAGTCGCTTCCCAGTCCCACATGATCGATCCCGGCAATCTGGCGAACATGTTCGATATGATCGGCGACGTCGTGTGGTGTCGCATTTGGTGCGGGTGCCCTGATCTCCTTCAGGAATCCCGAGACAAATGTCACCATCACCACACCACCATTCTTCGGCAATCGCGCCAGGATGGAATCAGGAACATCTCGCGGCGTGTCCATCAACGCTCGCGCCGACGAATGAGAGAACATCACCGGGGCCACAGCTACGTCGAGTGCCGCGCTCATCGTTGACGGCGCCACATGACTCAGGTCGACGACCATACCCAGTCGATTCATCTCCCGCACCACGTCGCGGCCGAACTCGGTCAAGCCGTGGCGAGAGGGCTTGGTATCGTCGAGTGCGGCATCGGCCCAGTCGAGCGTGACGTTGTGGGTCAGCGTCATGTACCGGACGCCGAGATCGTAGTAGGTGCGCAGCAGCGCCAGCGAATTCTCGATGGCATGACCACCTTCCATCCCCAGCAGCGACGCCACCTTCCCCGCCTTGCGTGCACGGAGCACGTCGGCATACCCCAGCGAGAGTTGTAACTGGTCGGGATATTTCGCAATCATCCGTCGGGCAATGTCGATCTGCTCGAGCTGCATTTTGGAGTAGCCGTATTGCTTCGCCGTATCGTCACCGGGGATGTACACCGACCAGAACTGGCCGCCCACTCCGCCACTCTTGAGGCGCGCGAAGTCAGTCTGTCCCGGGGCCCGGGTGCGCAGCGGATATTTATCGACATTCATCTTGCTGATCGCATTGACCCGGATCTCCCACGGCAGGTCGTTGTGACCATCGATGATCGGCCGACTGGCGAGAAACGCGCGCGCGTGCGCCAACGCGGCGTCATCCTGCGCGACCAGACCCACAGGAAGGACGATCGCGATCCCGAGCAGGTACCGCGTCAAGTCATTTCGGTTTGGCACGATGGACAATCTCCGGCAGAATGACTCCTTCAACCTTCTCGGTTGGTTTCACGCCAATCAGTGCAGCGAGTGTGGTGCCCAAGTCGACCGTTCGCGCATGTCGTTCGATCCGTGCCGGCGCGAGCCCCGGAACCCAGAACATCAACGGCACCTCCACATCGGCCACATTGGTGGTCCCGTGACCGGTGCTGGTCGAGCCGTAATCCGCCACAACACCTTCCTCGACCGACGCGGCGATCAGCCACGACTGAGCCGGCGGCAAGGCACGCTTCCACCGCATCGCATCGAGGCTGTTATCTCTCGCGAGCGTCTTCGGCGTATACACCTTTCGCACTCCGGGCATGGCACGCACTTCCGCGGCAACCGCATCAGCCAGTGAATCCACATTGATGCCGCGCGCCTTGAGCATCGCAAAGTCGCCATAGAGGAGTCCGTCAGTGCGCCCCGCGCCAAGATCAATGCGCCAGCGGCTTTTGGCCCAGGCATTTAACGCATTCACCTGCGCGCGCAACGACAGGCGGATTCCTTTCCCGGCTTCGGGCCAGTCCTGGCCACCGTGATCCGCCGTCAATGTCACGATCATCTGGTCCTGCGGAACGATCGTTGCCATCGAATCGAGAAACACGCCGAGCCAGCGGTCGAGCTTGAGCAGGTGGTCGTGCATCTCACGGGAACCCGGGCCCCACTCGTGGCCGACGTAATCCGTTGCCGAAAGCGATAGTGCCAGCAGGTCGGTGCCGTTGCGCTGACCGAGATTCATCGCCCGTACACCGCGGAGCGCAACGTCCATCGTCAACGAATCGCTGATCGGGAAATTGACGATCGCGCTGGCAGCCTTGGCCCAATCGTCGGGAAGGAGATGCGGAAAGACGCGATCGGTGCCGCCGCGTTCGAACGGGCGATCATCGACCTCAGGATACGACGCCGCGTCACGCGAGAGGCTCCAGGTCATCCCTTTCAGTTTCGCGATCGGATCGGCAGCGTTCCATGCGAAGAGCCACGGCGGCAATGAGTCCATGTAATACTTGCTCGTCGTGAACCGGCCACCGTTGTACCAGAAGGTAGGCACCTTCGCGCGGCCCACGGTGAGGATCGCACTGCGATCCTTGATCGAGATCGACAACACTTTGGTGGCAGAATCGCGGGCGATCATCCAGTCTACCAGCGTCGAGCCGATGAATCGCCGCGGCGACGCTCCGCCCGCCGTCCCGGTCGCGCCAAGCAATGCGCTTTGCGGATCGCCGCTGCCAATGTTGTCGGAAAGGATACCGGTGCTGGCCGGCGAGCGACCACTCAACATCGTCGAGTGTCCGGGCGCCGTCTCGGTCATTGCCCGATCCTGCTCACCGTGTCGGTAGAACACTGCACGGGCGAGCAGTTTCGCCAGTCCGCCGGTGAATTCTCCCTTCCACCGGTCGAGGTAATCGGGGCGGAACTGATCGAGCACGAGCGCCATGACGAGGCGCACTGGCTTCGCCGGCGGAATCACCGCGGTGCGGGCCGGCTTCGCTTGTGCCACGGCTTGCGCAGGATGAGCCGAGAGCATCGGTGCGACGAGCAATGCGAGTAGCGGAACGCGGCGCATCCGTACCTCAGGTGTCCGGAGACTTCGCTGCACATTGGTTGGGGAACGATGCAATCTAGGCGAGAGCCGACCGGGACGGGCGGCGGTATCCTGCTTGATCGGCTGCCAGTTGGCGGCCGTCACGATCAGCGACTAGTGCGCGCCAGGGGAGCGAGGCAGGCCAGGATTGTCCCGCAGCAACGTGGTGAACGGCAGCACGACATATCGACTCGGCGTGCCCCGATTCGTCGGTGCTCGTCCCTTGAAGAACTTGGTATCCAGCGTGCCGTCATCGCAGACGAACAGGATGACACGCTGGCCGGCAACCGTGGCCACTGACACCCCTTCAGGCTTGAGCGGATCAAGCACGGACGCCCGCAAGTGTACCGGAGCCGCCTGGCCGCCTGACCAGCTCCACAACGCCGCATGCCCCCAGGCGCTCATTCCGGACGCACCTGCGACCACCAGGAACGCCCCGATATCGGGATCGTAGCTGATGTCTCGAATCCCCTGACCTTCAAGATCCAGATCCACGGGCTGGGCAAGCAGCGGCGCTGCACCGCGCTCGAACACATCGTCGGGATTCTCGAGCGCAATGATCATCGCCCGCCCGTTGTGCAGCGGGCCACGCAATCCGAAGAGCAAGTGATTTGTTCTGGGGTCCCATGCCAGCCCCTCAATATTGAGACCGGGTGATGGACCGCGCGTCTTGGTGAGCTTGCGCTCCGCGTCGGCCAGGGAACTTTCGAGACTCGCAAGCGCCGCTTCCAGACCGCGAAACACGTTCGTGTTCACCAACGAATCGCCGCGAACGTCGAAGCGAACCACCAGCTGTCGATCTGCAGTTTGAATCCCGTTACGCGGCAACGCGTGCGACGTCGTGGCGTACACATGCCCGCGCGGGTCGATCGTCATCCCTTCGAGGTCGTTGAGCAACGTGACCTGATGGCGACCGAACGCCCGACGCACTTCCTCGGGCGTGAATTCCCACGCCCGGCCGTTGCCAAAGAGGTCCACGATCACCAGCGGATGAAGGCTCTCATCCTCGGCAATCATGATGCGTCCATCTGGGAGCTGCACCACACCGGATGCACCAAAGGAGTACATCCCGAAGCGGCGAACGGTGACCGCGTCGAGCGGTGGCGGCCCGCTGGGCGGGGTTCGTTGCGCGGGACCGCAGCTCACGATCACCGAAGTGGCGACCAGCAACAACGCCAGCGAACGCCGCACTAGGCTGGTTCTTCGTCGTAGAATGCGTTGGCGCGGGTCACCTCTGGCACGTCACCCAGCGAGCGCGTCAAATCCGATAGTGAACCCTCGCTCCGCAACTCCACGAAAAACGTCAGGTTGACAGCGTCGGGCCCAGCCGACTTGGCCGCCAGCAATCGATAGTTGCGACAATACCGATCAAGCACCGGGGCGTAGACCTCCTGCGCCCCTACCCCGGGAGGTGCGGCGATCGAGAGTTGCAGCACAAACTCCTGATGGCCGAGCAATCCGTAGTTGAAACGTGCCATCAGGTAGAGAATGGTGCAAAGAAACACCGTCCCCATGAGCGCA
>JANYCP010000364.1 GCA_025360265.1 Gemmatimonadota bacterium | reverse complement strand
CGCGCTCGCTGCGCGAGCGCTCCGCTCAGGATGACAATCCGCTTTCCCGCCCCACTACCTTTCCTCCATGCGCCCCACCCCCGTCATCACTCCTGAACAAGCCCGCGCGTGGGACGCCGCTGCCATCGCCTCCGGCCGCTCAATTCGCGTACTGATGGAAAACGCCGGGCGCGCCGTCGCGCAGATCGTTGCTGATCGATTTGCACGTGTCACGCCTCAAGGCGTACTCGTCGCCTGCGGCCCCGGCAACAACGGCGGCGATGGCTGGGTCGCCGCGCGCACGCTGCGTGCGATGGGGGTTTCCGTATGGGCAACGGAACTCACCGCACCGAATGGCGGCCCCGCTGCAGAGGTACGCGCCACTGCCCTGCAGGATGGCGTGCGCCTCGTGCCAGCGGACGGGCCATGGCCCGGCGTTGGTCTCATCATCGACGCACTGCTCGGCGGCGGCGCTACCGGAGCGCCGCGCAGTACGATGATGCCACTGCTCCATCGACTCGTCGACCTCGAGAAACCGATTGTCGCGATTGATGGTCCCACCGGACTCGATCTCGCCACCGGTCTGCAACACGGCCCACTGACCGCTGCACTCACTGTGACGTTCGGCGGTGCGCGTTGTGGGCATCTGCTCGCACGCGATGAGATCGGTGATCTCGTCATCGCTGATATTGGTTTGCCTCCGGCAGATTCAGCATGGCCGATCCTGGTCGATGCCGCGTGGGCCGCCGGCCGGATCGCACCGTTCCGCGCCAATGCACACAAGGGAACGCGCGGTCGCGTCGTGATTGTTGGGGGAAGCGTCGCCATGGTTGGTGCAGCACGTCTTGCCGCGCGTGCAGCCTTCGCCGCTGGCGCTGGCCTGGTGCACGTGGTGGCGCCAGAAGACTCGCTCGCGGTGCTCCGCGTGGCCGAACCCGACGTGCAGACAATGGCGCAGGGATTTGGCGGCAGTGTTGATCCCGGCGTGCTGAAGCTGATCGCTGACGCAGACGTCGTCGCGATCGGACCGGGTCTGGGGCGCGACGCGGGACGAGCGGGCTTTGTTCTCTCTGTGGTGGAGCAGGCGAAGTGCGCCGTGATCGATGCCGACGCACTGACCGTCCTCAAGACTGAACGTGACGCGCTCGCGAAGCTCGCAGCGACCACGCCAATCGTGTGCACCCCGCACATCGGCGAGTTCCGCACGCTGTTCCCTGAATGTGCTGGTGATCTCGAGACCGCCCCCTGGGATGCCGCACTGCACGCCGCGCGGGTCAGCGGCTGCGTCGTGCTGCTCAAGGGCGTGCCGACTGTGATTGCCTCTCCCGATGGTGGTGCGCTCACCGTTGCGGCGGGTAATCCAGGGCTCGCCTCCGGCGGCAGCGGCGATGTGCTGACCGGAATCATCGCCGGATTGATCGCGCAGGGGATGCACCCAGCCGATGCTGCAGCGGTTGGTGCGCAGGCGCACGGCGAAGCGGCCGACATCGGCGCACGTCGCGTGACCGCCCGTGCCCTGCGCCCAATGGATGTGGTGAACGCATTGCCGGATATCTGGCGCTCCTGGGCACGCGGTACAACGCCGCGCCGAGTGCCGGTGCTGGCGGAACTTCCTCGGCCGAGATCAACATGAGGGGCGACGCGGTGGCAAAGCTGGTTCGCCGTTGCTGCGTCACGCCAATGCTGATCGCTGCGTGCGCCGGCGGATCCGGGGCTTCACAGATCCCCACGCCGGTTGGTGCCTTTCGTCCCGAGGATCGCGTCGTTATCGGCGATTTCTCACAGGTGAATGCCCTCGCCGCCGCAACTGATCGTCTGTATGTGGTGTATCCCACCGCGCTGGCGATCTGGAAGCCGCTCGAGCAGCGCTGGGAAGTGCCGCGTGCGCCGCGACGACCCGACGTGCTTCGTAGCGTTACTCGCGCCGTCGTTGATCCGCTCGATCGCTCGCTCTGGCTTGCCGCCGGGTCGGCATGGATTCACTACGACCCGATTGCCAATCGCTGGGACGAAGGAGTGATGGCGGTGCCGCCGGCGCGGTTGCCGCGCACCGGAACGACAGTGGACGATGCGATGCGTGATCTGCCGCAACTGCGAACGCTCGCACCCACGATCGCCACCGGCCCGCTGCTGACTCGCGGTGCTATCACCGCCGCCGCACGCGATCCAATGGGCAACGGCTGGTTTCTGGGAACGTCCACTCGCGGTCTTGTCTTTTTCGATCGCATGGCGACCGACGTGCAACCAATGTCGCTCGGCCTCCGGGGCGATCTTGTTGGAGCAATCGCCCTCACCGCGGACGGCGTCTGGGTTGCTACCGAGAACGACGGACTGCATCCCGCATCGCTGGCGCACCTTGCGACGGAGCTGGATGTATCGTCGGCAGTGACCGGCACTGCTGCACGCGGCTTGCCCTTCAATCAAGTCCGTCAACTTCTCGTGACGTCTGATGGTGTGTGGCTCGCCACCGACCAAGGCGCCGTGCACGTGCCGCGGGCAAGCGATCGCATCGATCGCTTCAGCGCCACGAACGGGCTCGGTGATGGTCGCGTGCTCTCGCTCGCCCTCTACCGCGGCCGCGTAGTCGCCGGCACGATGCGCGGCCTATCGGAATCGCACGGCGACTCCGGCTTCGTATCGATGGCGCCGAGCTTTGCCGATCCGGTCTACTCGCTTCGCGCCAATGGCGACACACTCTGGATTGGAACGGTGCGGGGACTCTTCGCACTCCTCCCCGGAAGCGACGAGCCGCGGATGAGCGACGGATTCCGCCTTCTCGCTGGTTCGAGCGCCGCAATCCTCGGCATTGGTTACGTGGGCGATACCCTTGTCGCGATGACGCCATCGCAAC
>JANYCP010000311.1 GCA_025360265.1 Gemmatimonadota bacterium | reverse complement strand
CCGTCGGTGGTGTACATCGTCTCGGAGCGGCCGATTTCACAGCAGCAACAGCAAATCTTCGGTCAGCTTCCGCCGGGATTTCAGCTCGCTCCGCGCGGTCAACAGCGTCGCGGCCAGCAGAATCAGCCGCAGGTCGAGACGGGCAGCGGCTCGGGATTCATCGTGTCGAACGATGGCTACATCCTGACCAACAATCACGTCATCGAAGGCTCGACCAAGGTCACGGTCCGCCTGCTGAATGGCCGGCAATACATCGCCCGAATCGTGGGGACCGACAAGGACACCGACGTCGGCGTCCTGAAGATCGATGCGTCAGGGCTGACACCAGCGGCGCTCGGCTCATCGGAATCCACGCGTGTTGGCGAATGGGTCCTGGCCATTGGCAATCCGCTCGGCGCCAACCTCACCTTCACCGTGACACAGGGAATCGTCAGCGCCAAGGGCCGTGCGCAGCTCGATCTCGGCGACACCGACGGCGGCAAGGTCATTCGCGACTACATCCAGACCGACGCCGTGATCAATCGCGGCAATTCCGGTGGACCGCTCGTCAATGCGAAGGGTGAAGTCATCGGCATTAATTCCGCCATTGCATCGTCGACTGGATATTTCGACGGCTATGCGTTTGCTGTGCCGATTGATCTGGCGCGCAAGGTGATGGACCAGATCGTAACGCGTGGCAAGGTCGAGCGGGCGGGTATGCTGATCTCGGTGCAGCCCACCACCGAAACCGATGCCGACTATGTCGGACTTCCGGCAGATGCCACTGTTGCCGGTGTCTTGGTATGGGCGTTCACGCGTGATGATTCACCGGCGAAGAAGGCCGGCATCGAACTGGGCGATGTGGTCGTCGCCATCGATGGCACGCCGATGCAGTACGTGTCACAGCTTCAGCAGACCGTTGGATTCCGCCGGCCCGGCGAATCGGTCAAGGTCGACGTCCTGCGCAGGGACGGCAAGCACACCTTCACCGTCAAGCTGGTGAATATTGATTTGCCGTCCGCTGTCGCTGCGGCCGATCCGGCGCCGGCGACCACGCCAACGCCGACCTCCACGCCAGCGCCGACACCGGCACCAGCGTCGGGCAAGCCGGATCAGGCGGCCATCGGCACGAGCAAGAGCCTGCTCGGCCTGGTGACCGAACCCTTGACCGCGGCGACCGCGGCCGATGTCGGCATGCCGGCCGCAACGCATGGCATGCTGGTCCGCAGCATCCTTGATGGTTCACCGGCATCAGGCGGACGCTTTTGTCCGGCCGATGAGGCGGCGCACATTCAATGCGCACCTGACGTGATTGTTTCGGTGGAAGGAAAGCCGGTCAAGAGTGAGGCGGAGTTGAAGGCGGCACTCGCTGGCGCGGTACATGGTATCGTGACGCTGGAGATCTTGAACAGCAAGGATGGCAAGGGCGCGACGCTCTCGCACATCGAGCGGGTTCGACTGGCGCACTGAGGAGCGCAGACGAAAAAGCCCCCGCCGACAATCGTCGGCGGGGGCTTTTTCATGCCGTTACTTGGGCATCGCAATCCCTTGCTTGATGGCCGCGCCACTCCACCAGCTCCAGCCCCAGCCGACGGCCTGGTGGCCGATGAACACGACCGGACTCATCCGGCGCCACGCCACCGAATCGGTGTCGGCAACGGCGGAACGCGCATAGAACTGCACATCCCACAGCTTGCCTGCCGTGAGCATGCTGATCGTCCGGTGCGGCTTCTCGCCGATCAGGACGGCAGCGGAATCCTTCGTGATGCCAAGGGCAAGCTTGTCGAGCCTGGCATCGCCGCACGCGGCAAGAAGGGTCAAGGTGGCGAGGGCCAGGCCGGCCCGGAATGTCGCGTGGCGCATCGAGTTGCATCCCCGGAAAGTGGTTCGAGTCACCAGAAAGATAGTGTACCTTACGGTGTCAGGCGAACGTGGCGGAATGGTATACGCACCAGTTTTAGGAACTGGCGCCTCACGGCATCCGGGTTCGAGTCCCGGCGTTCGCATCTCCCGATCGAGTATCGCTACCCCCGCGCCACCCGCAGCACTTCGCTGAGCGTC
>JANYCP010000280.1 GCA_025360265.1 Gemmatimonadota bacterium | reverse complement strand
TGTTAATGGCAACTCCGCCCTCGCAAACGTCACCGCCCCTACCCTTTCCGCCCTGTTCTCCAGCAATTCCGTCGCCGCCGAACATAATGTGGCACCGGTCGTGAAAACATCGTCCACAAGAATGACACGCCGATGGCATTCTGCTGCCCCGAACGCGTTGGCAAGGTTCGCACGGCGCCGTTCAGGGGTCAGCCGCGTCTGGGACGGCGTGTCACGTAGCCGCTGCAGGCGTTCCGGCCGCACCGGAAGTCCGGTGATCGCACCAAGTGCCAAAGCCAGTCGCTCCGCCTGGTTGTAGCCGCGAACCGATTGTCGCCGGGGACTGAGCGGGATCGGTACAAGATCCACGTCGTCGACACCTTGCAGCAACGGCGCGACCCGTGTGGCCATCGTCTGGGCAAGCCGCCACCAGCCCTGATACTTGAAGCGGTGCACGACCCGCCGCACTCCCGCATCCAGCAACACCGCGCTCTGGACCGGCCCAAAATCGGGCGGCCACTCGGCGCAGACCCGGCATGCCAAACCAAGTGGCGCTGGCTCGCCGCACGTTGCGCATGAGGGTCGCGGAATCGGCCGCCACCTCGCGCGGCAGACCTGACAGACGAGCGGTTCATCGGGATCTGAATTCGGAGCGCGGCACACCGAGCATTCGGCGGGGAGCAACCACCGCTCCACCCGCCGAGCCACGTCAGCCCAGTCGACCATCGAGTGCTGCCCGCATCATCTCGACCGGTGGCGCAATGCCGGGAAGCCAGACCCGCCACGACGCTGCTCCCTGGGAAAGCAACACCTCCCGGCCATCCGCCGCGCGCATGCCGATGGCATTGCACGCACTGACCAGCGTGGTCGTCCCTTCGGCACGATACACAAGGTCCAGCACAATGGTCTTCGGTGAGAGCGTTGCGACGTTGATCGGCGGTGCATCACTTGCCGACAGCCCGAGCGGCGTGGCGTTGATCACCACGCTGCATTCAGGCAATTCCGCCCCGGCTACGCCGATGGACGCCGCCCATGCACCGAACGCGGCGCCGCGCTGCGGATCACGCGACTTCACCGCGACCGTTGCGCCACGATCCGCCGCCGCGCCAACCACAGCGCGCGCGCTTCCACCGGTGCCGAGGACACACCACGCGTCAGCCGGCGCTTCAAGTGCATCGAGTGCCGCGAGGATTCCGTCAACGTCCGTGTTCCCGAGCCGGACTCCAGTCTCGCATGCGCCGAACACGTTGGCACTGCCGAGCAAGTCTACCCGAGATTCACGCTCACCGGGGGCGGCAGCGGCAACCTCCTTGAACGGCACCGTCACATTGCCACCACCGCCGTTGCGAACCAGTGTTGCCATCTGCGAGGCGACGTCCGCCGCAGTCGTCTGCAACGCGACGTAGACCGCGTCGATTCCGGCAGACTGAAATGCAGCATTCTGGATTCGCGGCGAGAGCGAGTGGGCGACAGGATCACCAAGCAGCGCGAAGACCCGCGTGCGCGCGGAGATCCTCATTTCCGTCGCTCCGCGCGCATCCGTTCGATGGCTAGATCGAGCAACGAATCGAGCAGCGTGGCGGTTTCACGATATCCCGCCACGTCGCCTCCCATCGGATCGCGCACATCGCGCCGACCGTCGGGGTTGCCAACGTAGTCGGTGAGCGTGAACACCTTCTGCTCCCCACCCAGTTCGGCCACGCGACGCGTATGTGCGCTGCTCATCGTGAGGATGAGATCGGCCGCCTGCACCTGGTCTGCAGTCAACATGCGGGCGCGGTGACTGGAGAGATCAAGCCCGCGCTCAAGTGCGACGAGGTACGATCCTTCGGAAGCGGGTGTACCATCCCACGCGCCAGTGCCCGCTGACTGGACCACGGTATCTGCGAAATCATCAGTATGCGAAAGTTTATCACTCAGAATGGCGGCCGCGAGCGGCGACCGACATGTATTCCCCGAACACACGAGTAGAATGTTCATCGCGCGCCCCTCATGACCCACGACCAACGACTAACGACTATCACGGCGCCATCGACCCGGCGCGACGCCGCAGCTCGGCCCGGGGGATCGCCCCTTCGCGCACCATGCGCGGCGTGTTGCCGGTGCAATCGACGAGTGTGGACGGCGGTACGTTGCCGAGGGTGCCGCCATCGAGCACGAGCAGTTCACCGGCAGCGATCGCGTCCGCAAATGCAGCGTCGATTGCTTCAGGACCTGGAGAAGCCGGTTGGCCCGGGTGATTCGCGGACGTGGACGTCAGCGGGTGGCCAAGATGCTTCAGCAGTCGTGCAACACCACGGTGCGAAGTCCATCGCACTGCAATGCCCCCTTCAGCGCCGCGAAGGCGATCCGGCAATCTCCCCTCGCCGCCACGCAATACCAACGTCAGTGGGCCCGGCCAGAACTCCCGCGCGAGCACGCGCGCATGCGCATCAAGCACCAGTCCCGTCGCCTCGAGCATATCCAACCCGTCGATCAACACCAGGAACGGTTTGCCGGGCGGCCGTCCCTTGAGCTGTGCCAATCGCTCAAGCGCCGGAACGGTTGGCGCAGAGCCAAGACCGTACACGGTTTCGGTGGGGTATGCGAGCAATCCGCCGGCGGCGACATGCGCCACGATCTGCGGTGCTGCGGCATCCACGTCGGCGTCGGTGCGAAATGGCAGACTCACCCGTGCTCCGCGTACCACGACGCGAGCGCCAAGTCGTGGGCCGTCGTGATCTTCAGATTGCGAGCCGATCCTGGCAGCAATTCGACCGGTTCTCCGA
>JANYCP010000155.1 GCA_025360265.1 Gemmatimonadota bacterium | reverse complement strand
CCCTCCCACGCCGTCGCCGCCTGACCGGACGTCAGCACGCGATTGATTCCCAGCTTGATCAATGTCTCGAGCGCAGCGTGCGGATCGCGGCAGACATCGAAGGCGCGATGAAAGGTGATTTGCATGTCTGGGGCATCGGCGCGCAGGGCTGCAGTCACTTCTTCGTGTACATCGCCTTCGGCGGTAATGGCTCCGATCACCGCACCCGGAGCGCCCAGGTCGCGCGCATGCTGCAAATCGGCGCGCATCACGGCCACGTCATTGTCGTCGTAGACAAAGCCACCACCACGCGGCCGGATGATCGGAAAGACGATGAGTTCGAGTTGTTCGAGCGCCAGGCGGAGCGTTCCATGGCTCGGCGTCGTGCCCGCATCACCGAGGTTGTCGCAGAGCTCGATCCGATCGGACCCGCCCGCCTCTGCATTGCGCGCGGAAGTGAGCGTGTCGACACAGGCTTCGATCGTCGTTGGTCGTTGGTCGTGAGTCATTGGGTAGTAGGGGCGCAGCCGGCTGCGCCCTTACACCGAACATCCACGATCACGTCGTTTCCGTCGGGCGCCGTTCCCGAAACGCCATCCAGAAGAACACTGCGGCCGCGAGCCCGATGAACGCCACCACGCGCCAGAGCGATGCATAGTCCGCCGCACCGCCGGTCGGCGTGTACATGGCGGCGAGCTTGCCGGAGAGCAAGCCGCCGAGGACCGGCCCTCCACCGAGAATCAGGATACCGAAGACGGTCTGCGCTGAGTGGCGCACGTCCGCTGGTGCGACACGATCGGTGTAAATGAATGCGCCGGCAAAGAAGCAGGCGTAGCAGAGGCCGTGCAGCAATTGGCTGCCAACCAGCACGGCGACTGGCAATCCGGTCATGCTCCAGATCATGTAGCGCACGAAATACCCAAACGCGCCAATTGCGATCACGGCGCGGAAACCGAGCTTCACCAGCATCGTGCCGAGGACCGCCATGAGCGCGATCTCGCTGAACTGGCCGATTGTCATGGCGGGCCCGATCTGGCTGTCGAGCAGGCCGAGATGATTGAAGAACGGGCCGGTCTGGAGGAAATAGACTTGGTGAATGATGCTGATCGGCAGTGATGCGGCGACAAGGACGGCGAACGACGGTTCACGCAGAAGTCGGAACGCCTTGGCGAAGGCGAGCTTCTCAACGCCGTCCTTCTTTGGCGGCGTGTGCGGCAGCGCGAAACAGTAGATCGCGTAACCCCACGAAATGATCGCGGAGAAGCGCAGCGAATCGGCCAGGCGATGGGTCACGCCCGGCAATTCGGGGCCGCTCAGGAATGGCGGCATCCAGCCGAAATGCAGGTTGCTCTGCAGGTAGATCATGGGGAAGATCCAGCTCGCTGCGATCCACCCGATCGTGCCCCACACCCGCACGCGCGGGAAGCCGCGATCGCGATCGGCAAGATTGGCGAACGCCATCGAGTTGGAGAGCGCCAGCGTGGGCATGTACACCACGCCGTAGATGATCGACAGGATCAACCAGGGCTGGAAGCCGGTTTGCGATGCGGTGATCCATTTCACCACGCCGCCGATGGCGAGCAGTGACGCGAGAAATCGCTCGGTGCTGAAGTAGCGGTCAGCGAGCTGGCCGGCGATGAACGGCGAAGCGATCGCACCGATCGAGCCAGCGAGGCCGAGGATGATTCCCATCTGCGTGCCCGTGAAACCGAGACCGCCGTCTGCCACCGATGCCGTGAGGTAGCGGGCAGCCAGTGGCAGCCACGCCCCCCACACCGCGTACTGCAGGAACATCATGAACGAGAGACGGCCCACGTTCGATTTCACGAGAGGTCCTTGATGCGGATGGCGCGGAACCAGACCGTTCCGCCGTGCGATTGCAGCCCGATGTGGCCGCGTCGCGACTTACCAAAGGAGAGCCACTGCTTGAACTTGCTTGCCGCGATCTTGTTGCGCATTTCTCGCGAGTCAAAATCGACGTCAACCTGTTTCACGCCGTTGAGCCACTGCTGCACCTTGGCGCCATGCACCACAATGCGCGCCTTGTTCCATTCGCCGACCGGCTTCACCGCGTCGAGCGGCGCCGGATAGAGATCGTACAACGCACCAGCCGCATTCATCGGCGTGGTGCCCGGTGATCCGATGTTGTCGAGGATCTGGTCCTCGGGCGCATTCTCGTAAATCTCCGCTGTCCCTTCGTTGGCCCAGTAGAAGATCCCGCTGTTGGCACCCTGCGTCACCTTCCATTCCAGCTCGAGTTCGAACGAGCCGTACTGCAGATCGCTGACGAGATCTTTTGAATCGCCGCCGGTGCGGATCGCGCCGTCCTCGACGCGCCAGCCTGTGGTGACGGCGATCGGCTCCTGATATCCGTGCCACCCCGTCAATGTCCGGCCGTCGAAGAGCTTCAGCCAACCGCCGGTCCGGGCGGTGTCGCGGACCATGGAGTCATTGGGGCGCGTGCGCTGCGCGTTGGTGCCGCACGCAGCGACGATAAGCATCAGGGC
The DNA here is from genome assembly GCA_025360265.1 of Gemmatimonadota bacterium. Classification (GTDB taxonomy): domain Bacteria; phylum Gemmatimonadota; class Gemmatimonadetes; order Gemmatimonadales; family GWC2-71-9; genus Palsa-1233. The sequence continues at coordinate 3,513 of JANYCP010000155.1, read as the reverse complement.
TACCGGAGTCGTTCGCCGGAGCTGAGAGTACGATGGCAACATGTTGGAATGCCGAAGGTTAGGGTCAGTTACGCGGCGGCGGAAGGCCCTTGGCCGCATCTACGAGAATTCTCACCGCGTCCGTAGCGGTTGGTACCAGCGTCCATTGCCCGATCCGCCGCGGCGCCAGCGCCGCGAGCATCGAGTCGGCGTACGTGCTCCACGCGGCATCAGCCGTAGTGCGCCGCGCCATAAATCCCAGTGCGTCGAGACCGACTCGACTCAGATTCGACATGGCGGCGGCTACCTGTACTCCCTCGCCCGCTGCCGGAATGAAATCGCGCACGGCGGTGAGCCGAGCTTGAACGGCGCCCATTCGCGTCAGGTCTGTGCGGAGTTGCGTGGCGGCGACGGCATCGCCGGCCACAGCGCGCCGCGCCCGTCCGGTGATGTCCCAACTCGCCCGGGGATCGGGAAGTGCCGCGTCCATGAGTCGCGTGTGCGGGAAGAACTGATTGCTACCGCTGCCGCCGAAGTCCCGGGGGCGCACGTAATCGAGCAGCGTCTCGAACAGCGCGGTGGAATCGCCGGCGAGTCGGCGGACGTTGCGTGCGACATGTTCTTCATGTCGCAGGCCGACCTCGCTCAAGCGGCGCGATGTCACGTCAAGACGGCGATACATATCAGCCACATCCACCACGTTCTGGGGCGACCAGAATCGTTCGGCAATTGCGGCAAGTCGTGGCCAGATACGCGAGGCCAGTGTTTCGCTCACCACGTATTCGCCCCACATGCACGCTTCGCCGCCGAGGACAAGCGCCTGTTGTTCCGGCGTGAGGTCAGTGTTGGCCGGAATCGGATCGGGGAGATAGAAATCGGCGGCGGCCTTCATGTGATCGATGTAGTACGGCGCCGAAAGAATGCCGCGGAAGCCGGCCTTCGCCGACGTCGCCAGCACCGCCGTGCCGCGCCACGATTGGATCACGGCAGATGTCGGCAGGTTGGGCTGGAAGATTTCGTCCCAGCCAACCGGTGTCTTGCCGTGCTTCTGCACGATGGCGAAGAGGCGTGCGTTGAATGCTGTGTGGAGCGCGACCTCGTTGGCGAGGCCATGACTCTTCATGTACGACTGAATGGCCGCGGTCCCTTTCCATTGCTTAGGATCGACTTCGTCGCCGCCGATGTGCCAGTACTTGTCAGGGAACAGTCCGGCAATTTCGCCGATGAACTTGTCAAGAAACTGGTAGGTCGATTCGCGGGTCGGATCCATCGTCGGTTCAAACGTCCCCCAGGTCCGTGCGATCGCAAACGGTCCCGCCCCGACCGTCAGCTCCGGGTACCCGGGGAACCAGGCGGAGGAGTGACCGGGCACATCGAACTCCGGCATGACCCGGATTCCGCGATCAGTTGCATAGCTAACGATCTCGCGGATCTGCTCCTGGGTGTAGAACATCGAATCGCTGCCAAGCTGATGGAGCCGAGGATAGGCGCGGGATTCGACGCGAAAGCCCTGATCGTCGGAGAGGTGCCAATGAAAGACGTTGAGCTTGACCATCGCCATCCCGTCGAGCAGGCGCTTGATCACGTCGGTCGGCTCGAAATGACGCGACACATCGAGCAACAGCCCGCGCCAGCGAAAGCGCGGCGTGTCCTGAATCGTGGCGCCCTGGATGAACACGCCCTTTGCGTCCCCGCCTTGCAGCTGGAGAAACGTCTCTAGCCCGCGAATCGCGCCTACAACCGTGGCCGCGGTAAGCGTTGCGCCTGATCCGGTAACGTTCAGTTGGTACGACTCGTCTTCCGCGAGATCGGGGACGGCGAATCCCGGGCTGGCCACGTCGACCACAAGCGAAGCACTTCCGGCGCTACCAATTCGTCGGAAGAGCGGTACGCCCGCCCGCATTTCCAACCGACTCACTGCTCGGCCAATTGCCCGAGTGAGACGTCCGTCGCTGACCCTGACCGTCGAGACGCTAAATCCAGTGTCCACGCGGAGTTGCGCCGCTGTGAGCTGCACCGATGACGGTACTGGCATGAGCGTATGGCTGGCCGGAACCTGGGCGGCGATGGGCGCGACAAGGGTCGCGGCGGCGATGAGCTGCAGGGCAGGGCGCATGAGAACACCGAAGTGACGGGGTATTGGCGAAAGATGGCCGATCCGGGCCCTGTCGGTAAGCGGTGGGGTGGGTCACTTTACCTTGTCATCCCTTGAGGAGCACGCGCAATGAACCGCCCCACCCATTTCGAACTTCACGCCGATAACCCGGAACGCGCCGTCGCCTTCTACACCGCCGTGTTCGGCTGGCACTTCCAGAAATGGGATGGCCCGACACCGTACTGGTTGATCACGACTGGCACCGAAGCGCCTGGCATCAACGGCGGCATGGTGCCGCGTCGCGGACCAGCGCCGACGGAAGGCCAGGCTGTCAATGCGTACACCGTAACCACCAAGGTCTCGTCGGTGGATGCCTCGGTTGCCGCGATCGTTGCCAACGGCGGTACGATTGCGCTGCCCAAGATGCCGATCCCTGCAATGGGTTGGCTGGCATACGCCAAGGACACTGAAGGAAACATCTTCGGTGTGATGCAAGACGATCCCGCGGCTAAATAGCGTGAACTCCGGCATGGAAATCACTGGCCTCAACATCTATCCAATCAAAGGGTGCCGCGGAATCGCGGTCTCCTCGATCGCCGTCGATCGGCTCGGCATGGTCGGTGATCGCCGCCTCATGCTGGTCGATGAAGGCAATCACTTCATCTCACAACGCGAAGTCGCCGCGCTCGCAGGTGTCATCCCCGCGCTTGACGCGGGGATCCTGCATGTCAACGCACCGAACGTCGCTCCCCTGCATCTGGCGCTTGATGAAAACGCCCCCACTCGCGACGTCACCGTCTGGGGCTACACCGTCATCGCTGCCGCTGATCAAGGTGACGAAGCAGCGGGTTGGTTCTCCTCGGCGATCGGTACGTCGTGTCGTCTCGTCGCTTTCGGAACGAAGGCACACAACCCGATCGATCCTGAGTATTCGCCGCGTGCCGATGCCGAGACAGCGTTCACCGACGGCTATCCGTTGATGGCAGCGTTGCAGGAATCGCTCGATGATCTCAACAAACGGCTTGTGGATCCGGTGCCGATGCAGCGCTTTCGGCCGAGCATTGTGGTGAGGGGTGCGAAGGCGTGGAGTGAAGATGATTGGATGGTGATGAAGCTCGGCGAGCTGGATTGTGATGCAGTGAAGCCGTGTGCGCGCTGCGTCGTCACCACCACGGACCAGGAAAGTGGTGCGCGCAGTGCGCGCCAGGAGCCACTGCGCACCCTTGCCACATTCCGCACTGTGCCTGGGCTTGGCGCGCTTTTCGGCCAGAATCTCGTCGCGCGGAGCATCGGAACACTTCACGTCGGCGACAGCGTCGAGTTGATGTGACCGAGCGCCTGTACTATCGCGATGCATTGCTCCTTGAGTTCGATGCGCAGGTGATCGAGCACGCGGGCGATTCGCAGCATGTGGTACTTGATCGTACCGCGTTCTATCC
>JANYCP010000127.1 GCA_025360265.1 Gemmatimonadota bacterium | reverse complement strand
GTGCCGTGGTGCGCGAGCCAGCGCTCCGCCTCCAGCGCAGCCATGCAACCCGAGCCCGCCGATGTAATCGCCTGCCGGTAGTAGTCGTCGATCACGTCTCCGGCCGCAAACACACCATCGACGCTCGCGGAGGTCCGCCAGGGCGCCACCTTGATGTAGCCGTGAGCGGTCAGGTCCAATTGTCCAGTGAGGAACTTCGTGTTCGGTTCGTGACCGATGGCGATGAACAGTCCGCCAACGTCCATCATGCGCTGCGCGCCCGTGACCGTGTCGGTAATTTCGATCGCCTGGATTTCCTGCTCGCCGATCACCTCGGTCACCGCGGCGTTCCACACCACTTCCACCTTGGCGTGATTGAGAAGCCGATCGGCCATCACCTTCGAGGCCCGGAAGCGGTCGCGCCGATGAATCACCAACACTTTCCGTGCAAACTTGGTGAGGTACAGCGCCTCCTCCATCGCGGTGTCGCCGCCGCCGACCACTGCGAGCACCTTGTTTCGATAGTGCGGCAGCGCACCATCGCAAACGGCACATGCAGATACGCCGCCGCCCTGCTGCGCAAGCCGCAGCTCGTTCGCGAGTCCGAGCCACTTTGCCTTCGCGCCGGTCGCGACGATCAAGCCGCGGGCCATCACCGATCCGCTGTAGCTCGACGTGATCCGGAAAGGCCGCTGCGAGAGATCGACCCCGGTGACGAGTTCGGACACGATCTTCGTCTGGTAGTGTACCGCTTGCTCGCGCATCCGGGCCATCAGGTCGGGGCCGGTGATTGGTGACGGGAAACCGGGAAAGTTTTCGATCTCGGTGGTGAGCATCAACTGTCCACCAGGAAGTTCCGTCCCCTGCACTTCGCCTTCGAACACCACCGGCGCGAGCTGCGCGCGCGCGGCATAGATCGCTGCAGTCCACGCGGCCGGGCCCGATCCGATGATGACGACGTCGAAGGTGGGAATGGATGCTTCCGTCATGAACCTCTGCTCCTCGTCGGGTCTCGACACAAGATTACCTGATGCGGACAAACGATGCACCTTGCCGGACGGTTCCTGTCACACGCCCGGCGGCGGACTGACGCGAACCATCGCAACCGCGCCGTGACAGGCAGAAATTGACCCAATCACGAGGTCGCCGCCCGTCGCCGACTGGGCGAGCGGGGCGAAGGCATCGAAGCCATCAAATGCGGTGCGAACTGGAAACATTCCCACGCCGTACACCGCGTGGCGACAGGTGAAGAGCGCGGGCGCTGCGGTGGGACGGTCTCGGCCGAGTGCAGTCGTCCATTCGGTAATTGCGTCGCCCATCTCCCAGCTGCGCGGTGCCTTGATCGCCGGGCACAACAGCGGTTCGACGCAATGCACCGGACAGATCCAGTCGGCGAACGAAACGTACCGGACGCCGTCAGTGTGTAGACGGTCGTATGGTGTGCCGAGTCGAGTGTCAACCGGAACCAGCGACACGGCGCGATCAGGCCAGCGCGCCCGCGCCCGCCGTTCGAGCCATTGCGCCATGAGGTGCGGCATCATCGGCGTCGGCACGATGGTGTCGCTCAGTCCGTCGCGATCTCGCTCGGCAGCATTGAGCCAGCGATCGAGAAATGCATTCCAATCGGACGTCACGAGGGACGAAATGCCCGGAGAGATGTGCGTCGCGGCCTGACAGTTCGGGTCGCGATCAACGACGAGCACCTGCCGACAGCGCAACGCGCCCTTCCTGGACGCGGCGGTCAACTGGCCGAGGTAGAAGGTCCCGTAGCAGCCACCGCCCATCACGGCGATGTCGCCGAGGGAGATCATCGCCGCAGCACCCGCCCACCATCGACGACCAGCGTCTCACCGGTTACGAAATCGCCATGTTCCACCAGGTACAACATCGCATTCACGGCATCCTGCGGTGTGCCGAGTCGCTTGAGTGGCGTTGTCTCACTCAGGAAATCACGCTTCGCCCCGTCATAATCATCGGGAACGAGCACCGTTCCCGGCGCGATGGCATTGACGGTGACATTTGGAGCGAGTGCCGTCGCGAGCACCTTGGTAAGCATGATGACGCCGGCTTTGCTGATCGAGTGCGCAGCGTAGTTGGACCACGGCTCGAGTCCGCCGAGGTCGGCGATGTTAACGATGGTGCCGTGCGCGTGTGCAAGATGTGGTGCCGCGCTCCGTGCCACGAAGAATGGCGCACGCAGATTCAAGTTGAGAATCGCATCCCAATGCGCAATGCTGGTGTCAGCAACCGAGAGGCGTTCCATGACCGCGGCGGAGTTGATCAACACGTCGAGAGATCCGAACTGGGCTACAACCCGATCAGGCAGCGCGGATGCAGCTGCTGCATCGCGCAGATCGGCGGCGAACGTCGCCGCGTCGACACCTTTCGCGACGAGTACGGCACAAAGCGCATCGGCTTCCTTCGCCGATGCGCCGTGATGGATCGCCACCCGCATTCCCTTGCCGGCGAGTGCTTCGACGAAGGCGCGTCCGAGGCGTCTTGCTCCACCGGTCACAAGGGCTACCCGGCCTGCCAACTCCATCAGTGCGGCCCCGTCAACGTCGGCCGGCGCGTTCGCAGCAACGTGAGCCATTCGTCTGGCACTTGCTGCGAACCCAGCTGCGCGTGGGTTCCGGCCGCGTCGCGTTCACCATGCCAATCAGAACCGCCAGTGCGCGCCAGATCGAGGGCAAGTGCCGCATCGGTAATGGTAGCGAGATAGTCACCCGTGTGACTTGGGTGCCTCGTCTCGACTGCATCGAGTCCGTCGGCCTTGAGCCGGGTGAGTTCTGCCAGTGTGCCGCGACTCTTCAAGTGCGCCGCCGACACGACGCCGCCCCGGCGGTGCACCAGCCCGGCAACGTCGGCGAGCTTTGGCAGCGCCTTTTCGACAAAGGCGGGCCGACCCCGCCCGATGTAACGATCGAACGCCTGCTGAATGGCATGGACATGGCCACGCTCAAGCAGCGCGCGGGCAACATGCGGACGCCCGATGGCTCCGCCGCCCGACTCGCGCGCTACATCATCGTATGAAATCGCGAGACCGAGGCCGACGAGCTTCGAAACCATGTCGCGGGCACGACGGGTTCGATCGGCGCGCGCGGCGACCAGGAACTCTTCGATATCGCGGTCTCCTGGCTCGATGAAATAGCCGAGCAGGTGCATCTCACCCCACTCCACACCAACCGAGAATTCACAGCCACCGACAACTTCAACGCCAAGCTGCGCACCGGCGGCTCGCGCCTCATCGAGACCAGCGGTGGTGTCATGATCGGTGAGTGCCATTGCAGTCAATCCGGCGGCGGCCGCCACTGCCACCACTTCGGCGGGCGGGAGCACGCCATCGGACGCGGTGGAGTGGCAATGAAGGTCAATCACGTCGGTCGACCGTAGCTCCCGTCGGGGGAGGTCCACGCTGGCTGCGAGACCCCAAGCAGGTTCACCAGCACGGCGTCGCTGGTGTCCTCGAGCGCCAGCTCGACCGCCTTGGCCCCGCGGGGTGAAAAGCGGGAGAATCGCCGCTCGGCGACCCCGTCGCCGACACGCTGAAACTCAAGCGACACCTCATCCGAGCCGTATTGCGTACGCCGCCCGCTCGGCGTGACTTCCCACTTGGCGCCGGCTGCGTCCGTGATGATTCTCGCCATGTCAGCCCTGGCTTTCGGGGAACGCGTG
>JANYCP010000112.1 GCA_025360265.1 Gemmatimonadota bacterium | reverse complement strand
GGGATGGACGAGGTAGCCGGCGAGCAGTCCGCAGAGCGAGCGGGTGTCCTGGCGAGTTCCGCCGCAGCCGCCTTCGTGGGTGAGGAAGCGAATACCGTCGAGGTTGGCGAAGAGGCGCTGGCCAGTGCTACTGGCACTGATTCCAATTGGCGCGCCGATTTCTTCGCCATCGCGGTATCGTCGCGCGAGTTCGCGCACCGCGAGACGGTGTGTCTCGGGCATCCCATATCCCAGCTCCCGATCAAACGCTTCCTGTAGCGCTCGAATGTTTCTGTTCTCGCAGAACACCAGCGGCAACACCAGCCAGAGATTGCGGGTGCCGACGCGGCCATCAGTGCGGCGATAACCGTCGAACGTGCGGCCGACGAACCGCGATGCATCGGGCGGGTTCCACGGCCGACGCACCGTGGCCGCGAGATTCACCGCCGCAGCGTCGTGGCGAACATTGTCGGTGGAGAGTGCTTCGCCGCGCTGGATCTGTCGTGTCGCGCGACCCACAAGCACACCGTACATTGTGATCGGGTCGCCGACCCCAAACGCGCGCAACGCAATTTTGTGTTTGGAGCGGACCGCGGTGACCAGAGGGACCTGCTCGCCAGCGTTGGTGACCGTGTCACCGGATGCAAAGTCCGTCAGCGCGACCAGCACGTCATCGTCGGGGTGTATTCTGAGGACCCGGCGTGACATGGTGCTCGCGGAGTTCAGTGAAGGTCGCGGCGGCGGCGGGCCATCGCATCGAGGAATTGGCGCTCCTCGGGGGTCAGCGATGCGATACCTGTAGCGCTGATCTTGTCGAGTAGGCGATCGAGCTCAACCGCCTCTTTCATGGTGTTGTGCTCTTCCAGCGACGGTTCCGCCGCAACGACACTCGGCCGCGACGTGACGAGCGGCTGCTGTCCCGCGCTCCCGACGCTGCGGGTTGCGACCGGCACGCGCTGGCGAATCGTGGGGAGCGGGATCGTCTCAAGCGGACGGCCAAGCGAGCGAAGCAGAAAAAACGAGATCCCGGTGATGAGGCCGCCCAGGTGCGCTTCGTGCGCGATATGGTCGTTGAAAAAAAACATTCCGACCGCATCGTACGCCGCGAGGAGCATGATCATGTATCGGGCGCGCACTGGGACCGGAAATGGAAAGACCATCAGTTGCGCGTCGGGATTCAAGCGGGCGAAGGCGAACGCAACGCCGAGGATGGCGCCGGATGCGCCCACGAAACTCTCCATATGCAGGCCGAGGATGTTGACGACCACTGCGAAGAGCGCCGCACCAATGCCACAGAGCAGGTAGTAGAAGAGGAAGAGTCGGGAGCCGAGATGTCGCTCGACGCTGGGACCGAAAACAAACAGCGCGAGCGAATTGCCTGCGAGGTGAAGGATCCCGGCGTGAACGAACATGTACGTGACCAGAGTCCACGGGCGCTGCAGTGCGAGCGATGCGTCGAAACTGACGATCTGCGCGAGATAGTCTGATGTGAGCACGGTCTCCTGCAACAACAACACGATGGCGTTGATCGCAAGGATGCGACCAACCCATGGTGTGATGCGGCGATCAGGAGACTCGATCATGGTGCGTTCATCCTCTTCGGTTGCTCAGTCCGCCAACGCCAGCTCACAAATTGATTCGCACAAGATCGGAAAATCCATTCCGGTCGCCGCCGCCGATTGCGGCATGAGCGACGTGGCGGTCATTCCCGGAAGCGTGTTGACCTCCAGGCAAAACAACTCGCCGTCATCGGTCATCCGGAAATCGACCCGGGAATATCCACGCAAGTTGAGAGCCTGATGGGCTCTCAGCGCCAGCTCCTGCGCTTCCTGGGCGATCATCTCCGGAATGTCTGCCGGGAAGATCTCTTGCGACATTCCCGGTGTGTACTTGCACTCGTAGTCGAACAGTTCGTGCCGCGGAACGATTTCGCCAACCGCCAAGGCCCGATCCCCAAGAATTCCCACCGTAAGTTCCCGCCCCGGGACGAACGCCTCGATCATCACGGCCGGATCGTAACGGCCCGCTTCAGTGATCGCAGCCGCCAGGCCGGCGGCGTCCCGCACCACCGACAACCCTACGGTGGACCCCTCCCGCGAAGGTTTCACGACCACCGGCCAGTCGAGGTCGATGTCGACCGATTCAGCCGTGACCGGCGCCATAAGCCACGCTGCCGTAAGGATTTCCGCCACCAGAAAGAGCCTCTTGGACAGATCCTTGTCGAGCGCCAGTGCGCTGCCAACGGGCCCCGATCCAGTATAACGAACGCCTGCCAGCTCCAGCAGGTTCTGGATCGTGCCGTCCTCACCT
>JANYCP010000100.1 GCA_025360265.1 Gemmatimonadota bacterium | reverse complement strand
AGCGCGCCGCCGCTGCCGAGGTTGAGCACCAGCGGGACCACGCCAGCGATCGCCGTAAACGTCGTCATTGTGATGGCGCGTAGCCGCTTATGCCCGCCGCGAAAGCAGGCCTCATCGATGGGATAGCCGAGGTCACGAAATCGATGAATCGCATCGAGCTTGACGACCGCTTCGTTGTCAGCCATGCCGATCATCACGACGATACCAATCAGCGAAACCGCATTGAGCGACTGACCGGTGAGCCACAGGGCGATCACGCTGCCTGCACCGGCAATCGGTACGGTGGTCATGATGACAAGTGGCGAGGTGAACGACGAGAACTCTCCGGCAAGCACCAGGAACATCAGTGCTGCCGACAGGATGGCGACAAGTCCGAGCTGGTGCGTCGTGGTCTTCTGTTCCTGGTCGGCACCCGTGATCCGCCACTGCACGCCGTTGCCGAGCGACAACTTCGCGAGCGTCGCTTCGACATCGCTTGATGCGCGAGCAGTGCCGCCGCGCTCCACGACCGCTTCAACGACCGACACTGGTCGTTGGTCGACGCGTACCACCTCGACCGGTGCCTGCACCTGCCGTACCGTAACCAGTTCGCGAATCGGAATCCCTTGCACCGTCGACGAAAGGGCTGTCTCGAGACTTTCGTTGGATGTCCCGGCGTAACGCACCTGGATCTGGATCCGGCGATCGGTCTCCCGCAGGTCCGTTGCCTGCACCCCACCGAGGGCGCCCTTGATCGCGCTCAGCAGGGCGGTGAGTGAAATTCCGCGGCGCGCGATGCGGTCGCGGAGCAGCGAGATCTCAATGACCGGCTCGGAGCCGCCGAACGATGTCCTGGCATCTGCCAGCGTCGGGACGAGTGCCAGTGCTGTGCGGATTTGCATTCCTGCTCGTTCTGCATCTTCGCGCTTGGGGCCCGACACCTCGACGCGGACAGTACGTCCCTCGCGACCGATCAGCGAGCCGAATTCGGATTGTCCCGCCAGATCGATCGCCAGACTTCCGGCGGCGAGATCTGGTACCGCGTGACGGAGCTTGTCAGCGAAGACTGGTGCCGCCATGCCATCGGGCACCGGGAAGACGAACATCGCGGTGCCTGCGGACCCCGGTTCCACGCCGCTGAGGATTTCCTCGTCACTCGCCACACCAATGCGCGCATAGGTCCCCTTGCTACCGAGCGTGGCGGCGGCCTGCTGCAAGCGATCGGCCTGGCGCATCGTCTCTTCAATGGCGGTGCCGGGCTGCAGGCGCAACTGTGCGGTGGCGGTGCCTTCATCGACCTGCGGCAGGATTTCCCGCGGCAACTTCATCAGCAGGATGATGGTGAACGCCACCGAGACAACGGCGATCGCCATGACTCGCCACGGATACTTGAGCGACCAGGTCATGCCGACTTCGTACACGCGCGTCATGCGGTAGCCGACGCGATCGAGGAACGACGGTGTGGGGCCAAGTGCCGCCATGTGTGGCCGATTGGCCATGTCCGGCGTCCAGCGGGCATCGGGGGCGTGGTCGTCGGCGTCGGGCGCGGCGGGCTGCGCCCGATCGCGTCGATGCCCCCACGTTGTCAGCACCGGCATCAGGGTCAGCGCCAGCACCAGTGACGCCATCAACGTCACCACCACCGAAATGGAGAGGTCGCGGAAGAGTGCGGCCGACAATCCCTGAACGAAGACAATCGGTCCGAACACCAGCGCTGTCGTGAGCGTTCCGGCAATCAGCGGCGCGCTCACTTCATCCGCGGCGACGCGCGCTGATTCATCGGTGCTTTCGCCCAGCTTGCGCCCTCGCTCAGTCGCTTCGGCCACCACGATCGCATTGTCCACCAGCATGCCGACGGCCAGTGCCAAACCACCCAACGACAGAATGTTGATCGTGACGTGAAAGAGCTGCATGATGGTGAGCGACACGAACACCGACAGCGGCACCATCACGCCAATTGCCAGTGACATCCGTACGTCGCGGAGGAAAACCAGAATGATCAGCAGCGATAGAATGCCACCAACCACGATTTCCTGGCCGAGGTTGGAAAGCGCATCGCGAACGAACTGCGCTTGCGCGGCAACCACGCGCACCTGTACCTCGGGGAACTGCTTGCGCAAAAGGTCCAGCGTCTTGGTCATTTCGCCGGTGACCTTCACCGTGTTCGATCCGGCGTCCTTATATACGACGAGTCCGACGGCGGGCTTCCCGTCGAGGCGCACCACGGTGCGCGGGTCGGCGCTGGCCGGCGTGACGGTCGCGATATCCGACAGCTTGATACCTCGCGTGGCACTTCCCACCGGGATGTCGCGAATCTGCGCCGGGTTTTGCAGCTCGGTCAGGGTGCGGACGGTGAACCGGAACTGGCCGCGACGGACGGTACCACCCTGATCCTGCGCGTTGCCGGCGGTGATCGCTGCGGCAACGGCATCGGGGGTGATGTTGAGCGCGCGCGCGCGATCGGGATCGACGTCAACGCGAATTTCATCGGTCGGGTCGCCAACCACGGCCACGCTGGCGATACCCTCGATCTGTTCCAGGCGCCGCGAATGCACTTCACGGGCAGTGTGTGCAATGGCGCGCAGATCGCCAGGCCCGGTGAGGCCGAGAACTGCGATGGGCCGCTCGCCCGGATCGGACGTCAGCAACGTTGGGCGATCGACGCCGGGGCGGCGGTTCCAGTTATCGAGCCGTTCGCGCACAGCCATGACGGTCTTCGCCATGTCAGTGCCCCACGCGAACGAGATGGTGGTGTTGTCTTCCTCGTGACGGGCGACCGATCGCACACCGACCATACCCGGCGTTGCGGACACGGCCTGCTCGATCTGTTCCGACACCACGCGCGACACTTCCTCGGCCGACGCTCCTTTATATACGGTGCGCACGGTCAGGACCGGCAGTGTCACGTCGGGGAGGAGTGACACTGGCATTTGTGAAACCGATACGATGCCGAGCAGCACGAGCGTCAGCACACCAGCGATGGTGGTGACGGGCTTCTTGAGTGCGGCTGAACTCAGTGACATCCGACGGCCCCGGTCAGGGTTGGTCGCCGGACTTTTTCATGGTGAGCTTGATCGGTGCCTGGTGCGAGAGCGTGATGATGTTATCGGTGAGGACAATGTCGCCGGCCTTCAGCGGGATCACGCCACTGGCGCTATCGGCGAGAATTTCCGTTTCGCGGCCGTTACTGCGGCCAGCGTGCACGTAAACCCATTCGGCGATGCCGTTCTGCGCGATGAACACCAACGGACGGTTGTCGCGTTCAATGACTGCCGCAGCTGGCACGATGATCCGATTCGGGAGGCGAGTCGCCTCGAGCCGTACGTCGGCGTACATCCCCGGGCGCATGTTACCGTCGCCGTTCATACGGATCACCGCGCGGCCGGCGCGAGTGGCGCTGTCCACCAGAGGCAGGATCGCGGAGATGGTACCACGCACCGGCTTGTCCGGGAAGGCGGCAATGGTAACCCACGCTTCGCCGCCTTTGCGGAGCAGCGGCAGGTCGTGCTCCAGCACCTGCGCTTCGACGCGCAAGTTTTTCAAATCGACAATCGTGGCGACATCGTTGCCATTCACGTGATCGCCGGCGGCAACCATGACGCTCTGCACCACGCCATCGAACGGCGCAACGATCTCGGCCTTCTCGCGCGCAAGCTTGGCCTTGTCGAGGGCAATCTGGAGGCCATCAAGCCCGACCTTGGCGCGGACAAATGCGCGTCGCTCCGGACGCACGCCTTTCTCAAACGCGGAATCGGCAGCGATGTCGGTGCTGTAGTTGACTTCAGCCGTCTTGATTTGTGCTTGCACCGACGCAACTTCGAGATCGAGTGGTTTCGGGTCCAGCCGCACGAGCACCTGACCGCGCGTTACGACATCGCCGGCGCGTACCAGTACGTCCTGCACCGTGCCCGCCGTCTCGGCCTTGAGCGTTGAGGTCGCATCGGTGCGGATCTGGCCAGTGGCAGTGACGGTGAGGACGAGGTCGCCCTTGCGCACGGTTTCGCCGACTACGGGAAGCGCCAGCGTGCTGCCAGCCTTGTTCGAATCAGTGGCGGCGGTGTTCGGCGCGTTGGGATCGACGGGGTCGGGTTTCTTGCTGCAGGCAGTGCTGGCAACCAGCGCAACGGCGCAGAGGTACCGGGGGCGGAATACCATCAAGAGAACCTCGTTCTCGCCCCGTGGGGGAGCGGATGGAGAATCGGGTGCGGCGACGCCTGTTCCGGGGAGCGTAGATAGATCGGTCTGGTTTGGAGGTTGCGCAAGGGCGGGAGGATGACGGGATGATTGCAGAAGCGTTACACGCAGTGATCCTGGACCGCCAGTGGACCCCACGTCCGCCCGGATCGGAAATTCGCCAGCGTCTTGCGCGGCTGATCCGCCTGCGGATCGGTCATCCCCTGCGGAGGCCCCCCCCGCATGCCACGTGCCATCGATGTGCTCGTTGCGGATCATGAAACGGCGGTCGCGAATGATGCGATCGCGGTCCTTCAGGATCGTTTCGCATTCGCGCCGCCAGTCTACCATCGCGACGCAATCGAAGCTGCGCTCGCGGAGCACCGACCGCGACTGCTCATGCTTGGGTTGATCTGGCCAGGCGGAACGGGGCTCGACCACATTCGTGAGTGGGCGACCCGGTTTTCGCCGCTCAAGGTTGTTGTGCGCAGCTCGCGATTTTTCCCGTCGGTTATTTACCACGTGATGGCCGCCGGTGCCGATGGGACGATCGTGACGCCTGTTGCGCCAGAAGGGTTGTTGGAAGGGGTCGCTGCGGTGCTTAGCGGTGCACATTACAACTCGCCTGAGCTTCGGGAAGCGCCGATGCTCGGCCCGTTTCACTACGCGCCGCCGGACCCGCGTGAAGCACCTCCGCCCGACTCCGGCGAGTATCGGTACTGTGTTCAGTGGATCTCTCAGTACCTCGACCTCACGGCGCGTCAAGCTGAAGCATCATTCGCGCTGCGGTTGGGCCTGTCGGAAAAGCAGATCGCTGTGCGGATGAAATGCAGTAGAGCGACCGTCCATTCGCACCTTGAGAACGCACGCAAGCGGCTCAAGGTGTTCGAAGTGACGAACGCTGCGACTCTTTCTGGCAAGATCGCAATGACACTGGCTGCGATGCCGCGGGGGTGGGGTCCGTTGCTGCCCTAGGAGCTGTTTGGTGATTGATCGGGGACTCCTCTCTTCAGAGGATAGCTGAAGAGAGGGGTGGTCGATCGGCAGCCAAGATCGTAACGTGGTGGAGGCGATCATCTCAAGCGCTGGTGATGCAATCTGCCCAGCCCGTGTGATGTCTAGTGTCTTGCGCGACGAACGAACGAGGCGACTCCGATGGTGTTGGCTGGCGAATCCACGACAATGAAGATCTTGGCGGTGACGTCCGTCCTTTGTTCTGTCATCGTAACGGGCCTCGTAGTGCGTCGTGTCGCGTTCGGTGAAGAGCTTCGATCGAATCAAGCGGAGATTCAACCATCGCCGGTCAAGGACTGGGACAAACACAACACTGGTGGGCACTGGATGGGGCCCAAGAGCGCACGCGTCACCATCGTCGAATTCGCAGATTTCGAGTGCCCTGTGTGCCGTCAGTTCACGCTCGGTGCTGTTCGGGGGGTGCGGGCGGAGTTTCCAGATGACGTTGCCCTGGTCTTCCGCCATTGGCCACTTCCGTACCATCGGTTCTCGTACGTTGCTGCTCGTGCCGCCGAATGTGCTGGAGTTCAGGACCACTTCGAGCAGTTTCACGACCAATTGTTTTCCCAACAGGATTCCTTGGGACTTAAGCCATTCTTGGAGATTGCTCGCGAAGCCGGCGTACCAAACGTGGCTGAATTTGCGCGTTGCACGGCAGTAAAGACGCCCAACCCAGCTATCGAACGGGACCGAGCGGACGCCATTGCGATCGGCGGGACTGGTACGCCAACGCTGGTGGTCAATGGCAAACGTCTTCGGGGCGCGCCGGACAGCGCAAGGTTCAGCACATACGTCCGAAAGTTGCTTCAGAAGTAGGCGTTTGTAGTTGCTGGAATGTGATCTCTGTCATCCCTGTATCCCTTCATGGAGGTGTCCGGTGAAGCTGCGAAATCTGTTGTTCATGGCCTCTTTGGTTACCGCGCTCGGTGCTGGCGTGCTCGTCACGCCTGCCTTTGCAGATCCTGGTGGATGCCCAAGCGACGCGTTCGTATTTGGATCGGGCTGCACGGCGGAGAACAAGGACGCAGATTGCCAGAAGAAGGCGCATGACGACTACGGCCCCAACTGCACCGTGATATGTGCCAGCTGCGCGAGCGGCAGTTACAATTGCTATACGAATGCCAACCAGTGCTAGCTGCCGATCTCGCGGCGCGACTTTGGCGGGGCGACAGCCCCGGGCCCTCTCGCCCGTTGCGCTGGAAATCGTCGGTCAGCGCGTTGTTGTGATCGCGGCGATCCGATTGGAGAGCAACGCCAGAACAGGAGATGCTCGAGATGCGACGACTGTGGTTCGGGATTCCGATACTACTGGGGTTGGTGCGACCCAGCGCCGCCCAGGTTCGGCCAGTGTCGGTCCGTCTCGACTCTGTTGTCGCGCCGAGCGCCCAGTTCGCAATTATCGCTCAGGTGGTCGCTTTTGATTCTGTGCGGGCAGTCGTTCTCGACGGCAAGACGTACGATGTCTCGTTGATCGTGGCCGGCGTGCCCGCGCCGGCCATGCTGAGCCACAAAGGAGAGGGTCCGGGCGAGTTTCGGATCGCCGGTCGTATTGGCCGCCTCGGCGACAGCACTTGGGTCATAACCCTCGGTGCCTCACAAGGCAAGTTCGCGTTGCTGGCCCGCGACGGACGAGGCGGTCGAACCGTCGACGCGGGAGTACGCGCCGTTCCACTCCTGTCTGGGCAGACGGCTTCCGCGAGGGCGATCTTGGGCAACGGATCTGCGCTCGTCATCCGGCGCTACGGTCCAGATCTACAGTCTGACTCGACCAAGCGGCAATCAGCGATTCTTGTCGGCTCCGCGGCCAGCGCGGCGTGGGCCGAGGTTGCAACGCTTGACGCGATTGGCCCATTCAACGTCGTGATGGTGAATCCCAACGCAGGCGATGCGGGCGCGTTGCGCTCGGAGTCGTATTTCAATCCCTTCCGAGTTGGAGATGAAATCGTCGCGCGACCCAACGGGAACGGATTCGCTGTAATTCGCCAGCGCCCCGGTGCGCCGGGCGCTGCAACCCGGGTCACTGTTGAAGTGTACGACGTCACGGGGAAGCGGACCGCGAGCACGGTTGTGAACCTGCCTGCCGTTCCGGATGGCGACAAGATCTCGATCGCGATGCGAGATCAATTGCAGCACAGGCTTGAGCAGAGTCGCTTTCATCCGACCCCCGCCGACGCGAGCGCCGCGATCCTCACGCAAGTTGGACGGAAAATACTGGTCCCTGCGACAACGCTGGCGTTTGTCTCCGGTGACAACACGCTCTGGCTTCAACGGATAGGATTGGAGGATCAACCGAGGCACTGGGCGCGCGTCGACTTGCGTACCGGTCGAGTTGCGGACATCACGTTCAGTGTCGGCTGCGCCCCGGCGGACGAGATCCAGGGACGACTCTGGCTATCATGCGTTGAGAATGACGTACCGGTCGTGCGACGGGGCTGGCTAAAGTAGACGGCGGCCGTGCAAGGGCTTGAATTACCGTCGCATCCACAGTCCAACCGCGGCGACGACCACGGTAATCCAGATCGCGACTAGCCACCGGAGCTGTTCGCCGAGGCGTCGCTCAAGCACCGCGACCAATTCCCCCCGCAATTCAGCGAGGCGCAGTTCCAGCTTCGCGTCAAATCGTGCGAAGTTGAGCTCGTTCAGTTCTCGCAGGTCTGTGGGGTAGGCTGGGTCCACCCTGTACCATCTGCAGGCTCGGGCGCGAAAGCAACCAGCTGGGCACCGGAAAACGCGACCCGAACAGTTACCCCTCCGCAGCGACCCGATAACCCCACCGAGCCTGATGAGGCGCGTGCGAATGATCGTGCGAGGGGATCGCATAGTGTTATGGGGCTCGTGGATCCTATGGAGAAGCGCGCTGATCGTCGCGAGGGACGCCCAGATCGAACTGAGGAACGCCCTGATCGTCGTGAGGGACTACCTGATCGTCATTAGAAGCGCCCTGATCGGATCAACCGACGCCGTGATGGTCGTGAGCTACGCACGTCTTGTGCGAACCGACGAACTTTTCGATCTAACCGACGCACTGATCGTGGTGAGGGACGCACAAACGATGTCGAGGTCCGGTGTGACGAATCGTTCCGGCAGTCGGACCAACCATTCCTCCGACCGAATGGTGTGGTGGTGGAGCCGGATCGACCTGAGACGCGACCGGACGATCAATATCGACGCCCTGACAAACGTTTTTTCGGCCCGATTTAAGATTTATTCGGGGTGATGACAGTTTGCGCGTCCTGATGATTGGTATTGACGCCCTCACGGAGCGGAGGAGGAGGCTGACGCCCCTCCCCTCCGTGGCGACCCGGAAACCCTGCCGAGCATCCCATCGTTAGCTTATTGGTTGAGCTTCTCACTTCGAGGACGGTTCATGTCGAGACGGTTTTTCACGTGGCGCCGGGTGGTTCCCCTCTCCGTTGCCATTGTCGCTATCCCGCTGGCCTTTGGCGCCTTCCGCCAGGGAACCACCGGTCGCAGTGGTGCTCAGATCCTCGGCAACGTGCTCCAGATCGTTGCCCAACGCGCCCTGGACTCCATACCTGACGACTCAGTCTACATCAAGGCCGCCCGAGGCCTGATCAATTCGATCGATGATCCATATGCGTCGCTGTACAACCAGAAGGAAATCAGCGACTTCATGCGCAATACCATCGGTAACACCTACGGTGGTCTCGGCATGGGGATCAACCAGCAGGATTCCACCGTTGTCGTCGCTGATGTCTTCCCGGGTTCACCGGCAGAAAAGGGCGGCGTCGAACGTGGCGACTTGATCCTCGCGATCGACACTGCACGCACGATTGGCTGGACCACCGAAAAGGTCTCCGCACATCTCATCGGCAACATCGGCACACCGGTCAACGTGACCTTTGGTCGCGCCGGCACCGATAAACCGATCACCACCAAGTTCACCCGCGCGCAGGTGCACGCGTTCGCGGTGCCGTACACGCTGATGCTCGACGACAAGATCGGCTACATCCCGCTGCAGCGTTTCAACGGCACTGCGGGAGCGGAACTGGCCGAAGCGGTCCGCGGACTCAAGGCGAAGGGCGCGCTGCGCTTCGTCGTTGATCTCCGCGGCAACGGTGGCGGAGACGTAGATCAGGCGATCAAGGTGAGCAACGTCTTCCTGACGAAGGGTCAGGCCGTGCTTACTCAGCGTGAGCGCGCCCAGCCGCCCAAGTATTACACGGCAGTAGCGGAGCCGGTGGAAGCCACATCGCCGGTTGCGGTGCTCGTTGACGGCGGTACCGCATCGGCCTCGGAAATTGTCGCCGGTTCATGGCAGGATCACGACCGCGCGTTAGTCCTCGGCCAGACCACATTCGGCAAGGGACTGGTGCAGGGCGTCTACTCGCTGCCTGACAATTTTGCGCTCAAGCTCACCACCGGAAAGTGGTACACGCCGAGCGGTCGATCGATTCATCGCGAGCGAAAGGTCGTTGACGGACGACTGGTGCTGTCAGATACGATGGAGATGAAGGCCAAGGCGCAGGTGATGCATTCCGATGCGGGTCGCAAGCTGCTCGATCTTGGCGGTATCACGCCGGACGTTCCGGTGTCGCCGGATACGCTTAACCTGGCAGAGCAGACGTTCGTTCGCGCGGTGTTGCCGAAGGCCGCTGAGTTCCGGGCATCGATCTTTGACGTGGCCCGTGCGCAGCATGGCAAGGTGACATCGACGTTCGCGGTGACTCCGCAGATTCGCGATGAGCTGCGTGCCCGGATGAGCCAGGGCGGCATCACAGTGGAGGACAAGGTGTTTGCGGGTGCAACGTCGTACGTGGATCTGTTGCTGACCCAGCAGACCCTGCGCATGGCGTTTGGCGACTCCGCAGCGGTGCGGCGCAGCATGCCGGTAGACCCGGTGCTCAAGCGGGCCGCGGCGCTGCTGAAGGGTGCGACCACGCAGGGCCAGCTGATGAAGACGATCGGCGGGTAACTCCCCCGAAACGGGGACTTCGCTTACATTCCGGGCTTCACCGCCACAATGGAGTCCGGATGTCCCGAATGATTGGTTCGGTGCGTTGGCACGCGCTCGCGATGACATTCCTCGCGGGCGCGTTGTCGTATGCGCCGGCGTTGTCTGCCCAGGCCAAGCCCGCGGCCGCCGCGCCGGCGAAGCTCGATGCGGAGTACACCGCACTCATCAAGAAGAATCTCTCGGACGCTCGCATCTCCACCGACATGGTGGATCACCTGCCAGCATCGGCGACGGTGCCGACTCCACTCAAGGCGTTTGGTCACATCATCGGTCAGGTGGGCGAGCTCGATCGCTCGGCTCCAATGCATCAGTATCTCGCCTCGATCGCGAAGGCGTCACCGCGGGCCAAGTACTGGAGCATTGGCAAGACGGAAGAGGGACGGGAACTGGTTGTGCTGGCGATCGCCGATGAAGCGACCATCGCCACGCTTGAGAAGTACAAGGGATATCTCAAGGAACTCACCGATCCGCGGAAGACCACGGAAGCGCGGGCACAGCAGCTACTGCACACCGCCAAGCCGATCTACTGGATCACGAGCGGCATGCATTCGCCCGAGCTCGGCGGGCCGGAGATGCTGATGGAACTGGCGTACCGGCTGGTGGTGGACAACTCGCCGATGTACCAGAACATCCGTAGCAACATGATCGTGTTCATCACGCCAGTGGTGGAACCGGATGGCCGCGACAAGGTGGTCGATGGCTACTACTTCAACAAGAAGTACGGCGCAACGATCGGCCGCATGGGTACACCGTACTGGGGCAAGTATGTCGCGCATGACAACAACCGCGACGGCATGGGGCAGTTCCTCGACCTGACCAAGAACCTCACGAAGACATTCCTCGAGTGGACGCCGCAGGTGCTGCACGACCTGCACGAGTCGGTGACCTACCTC
>JANYCP010000091.1 GCA_025360265.1 Gemmatimonadota bacterium | reverse complement strand
CAGCCGGATACGCGTGCCAGCCAGGCTCACCACCTGACGTCAAAGCGAACCCGTGACGCGAGGGTGCGCAGTGGACTGCCGGTATATCCAAGCGGGACGGAGTCGATGGACCCGTGCAGCACGTTGACGAGTCGTTCGACGCGATCCGTCAGCAGTGCAGCGTGAGCGTCGGTTTCCGCCGCGACCTGGTTCGAGGCCTCCTGGACCAGTGATTTCGACAACATCTGATAGGAGATACCGGCCACAGCCAGAACCGGAACCAGCCCGCACCCTAATAGGGTCAGGAGGGTCCGGCGGGCGACGCGGCTGGACAATTGGCTCAGCTGGAACTGCATATTCGTCCTCGGTTCAGGGCCTCACTGTCAAAGAATCGGCCGGACCCGGCCTATCCGTATAGTCCGGGGTGCCCCGCCCGCTGGCGCCCCGGATCGGCCCAGTGCTTTCTTTCGCCAGCAGCCCGACCCCTGATCCCGGAGTACCCCATGCCGCGATGCAGCTATCCCTCGCCGCGCTCTCTGTTCGGCGCGCTTCTTCTCGTCGCGTGCGGCGGCTCCAGCGCTGGCCCCAGCCCGGAGCAACTGACCATGGCAAAGGCTGCCATTACCGCCCCGGGAATCCTCAGCTCGATCTCAGCGCTGGCCGACGACTCGATGCTCGGTCGTGGCCCGGGGACGCTGGGTGAGGATCGCGCGATCCGGTATATCAACGCCGAGTTCAAGGCGATCGGCCTGGAACCAGGGAACCCGAACGGCACCTACTTCCAGACGGTCGAGCTCCTCGGCTTCACGGCAACACCGACGGCCGAATTCAGTGCCGGTGGCCACCCGATCAAATTGTTGTTTCCGAAGGACTTCGTTGCCGCATCGCGGCGGGAAGCACCGGAAATTGATGTCGACAATTCCGAGTTGGTGTTTGTCGGATACGGGGTGGTGGCACCGGAGTACAACTGGAACGACTACAAGGGACTCGATGTAAAAGGGAAGACGATCGTGATGTTGATCAACGATCCGCCGGTGCCTGATCCGAAGGACTCGACGCAGCTCGACTCGACGGTGTTCCATGGCAAGGCGATGACCTACTACGGCCGCTGGACCTACAAGTTCGAGATCGCGAGCACCAAGGGTGCCGCCGCCGCGATCATCGTACACCAGACGATTCCCGCGGCATATCCATGGGGTGTGGTCGAGCACAGCTGGAGCAAGGAGAACATGGACGTCAAGCATCCCGACGGAAACAAGGCCCACGTCGGCATTGAATCGTGGATCACGTACGACAAGGCGAAGGAACTCTTCAAAGCCTCAGCCAAGGATTTCGACGCGCTCGCCCGTAGCGCGCGTCAGCGCGACTTCAAGCCCGTCCTGCTCGGATCGACAGCCACGATTCACATCAAGAACACCGTCCGACAAGTGCAATCGCACAACGTGATAGCCAAGCTGACCGGGTCCGACTCGAAGTTGAAGGATGAATACGTCGTCTACACGGCGCACTGGGATCATCTCGGCACAGGAGCGCCAATCAACGGCGATTCCATCTTCAATGGTGCGATGGACAATGCGGCCGGAGTCGCCGGTATGCTCCAGATCGCCAAGGCGTTCAAGACACTGCCAGTGCCCCCGAGGCGCAGTGTGCTCTTTGTCGCGGTCACCGCGGAAGAAAAGGGATTGCTCGGTGCACGGTACTACGCTGAGAATCCGCTCTATCCGCTTGAGAAGACGCTGGCGAACCTGAATATCGACGGTCTGAATCAGTGGGGACGGACATCGGACCTCGTGGTGATTGGCAAGGGCAATAGCACACTGGAGGACATTCTCACCGAGTTGGCGACTGGTCAGCAGCGCACGCTCTCGCCAGATCCCGAATCGGAAAAGGGGCTCTACTACCGCGCCGATCATTTCGAGTTCGCCAAGCACGGCGTGCCGGCGATGTTCCTCGATGCTGGCGTGCACTTCATCGGCAAACCGGACGACTACAGCAAGACGAAACGCGACGAGTACACCGATCACGATTATCACAATGTGAGCGACCAGATCAAGCCGGACTGGGATCTCAGCGGCGCCGTGGACGACGTGGGGCTGCTATTCGGTGTGGGTGTCCGCGTCGCCAACGATCCGGTGTGGCCGACCTGGAAAGCCGGCAACGAGTTCAAGGCGATCCGCGAAAAGATGCTCGTTGGTCACTGAGACGCCCGCGCCATCTCCCTGGTCAACGATCCGCGAAGCGATTCGCGGATCGCACCAGGATTTCACGGAAGGGCCGCTCGGTCGCGCGGTCGTGCTCCTCGCCATCCCGATGGTCATCGAGATGGCAATGGAAAGCGTCTTCGCGGTCACCGACATCTTCTTTGTCTCGAAACTCGGTGCCGCGCCGGTTGCCGCCGTCGGGCTCACCGAGTCGCTGCTCGCTGTCGTCTACGCCCTCGCCATGGGGCTCGGGACGGCGGTGACCGCAGTGGTATCGCGCCGCATCGGGGAAAAGGACGCTGAGGGCGCGTCGCACGCGTCGGCGCAGGGCGTGTTGCTGGGGCTGATCGTCGCGTTTGGGCTCGGTGCGATCGGCAGCATCTTTGCGCCGCAGTTGTTGGCCCTGATGGGCGCGTCACCCGAGGTTCTCGCGGTCGGCACCGGATTCGCGCGCGTGATGCTCGGCGGCGAAGCGTCGGTGATCCTCCTCTTCCTGCTCAATGCCGCGTTTCGCGGTGCTGGCGACGCGGCAATCGCCATGCGGGTGCTGCTGGTGTCCAACGCCATCAACATCGTGCTGGGCCCGTGCCTGATCTTTGGCGTTGGCCCGTTTCCCCAGCTCGGTGTCACCGGCGCGGCGGTGGCGACGACCATCGGTCGTGGGACCGGCGCGCTGATCGCGTTCATTACGCTCACGCGCGGTACTCACCGACTCACGGTGCGGTTACGACACTTCGCCCCAGATGCGGCCCAGATGCGTCACCTGATCAACGTCGCAGGATCCGCCACGTTCCAATTCATCATTGGAACCGCCAGCTGGATCGGGCTGGTACGCATCATCTCGATGTTTGGCAGCGTCACGCTCGCTGGCTATACCGTCGCGATTCGCCTGCTCATCTTCGCGCTCATGCCGGCGTGGGGACTCGCGAATGCTGCCGCAACCCTCGTGGGACAGAATCTCGGCGCAAAGAAGCCTGACCGCGCCGAGCAATCGGTGTGGACCGCGTGCCGGTACAACCTGGTGTTTCTCACGGCGATCGGAACTGTGTTCGTGGCGTTTGCGCCGACGCTGACGAGTTTCTTTGGCCGCGATGCCGAAGTGGCGCGCATCGCAGCTCTCGCGCTGCGCATCATGTCGATCGGTTTCCCGTGTTATGCATTCGGCATGGTGGTGATGCAGGCGTTCAACGGGGCGGGGGACACCTGGACGCCAACGTGGCTCAACTTCGTCGTGTTCTGGTGCTGGGAGATTCCGCTTGCCTGGGTCCTGGCAGGCCCACTCGGCTGGGGCGCGACCGGTGGATTTGCTGCAATCCCGATCGCGTTCTCCACACTGGCCGCCGTTGGCGCATTTCTATTCAGGGGCGGAAAGTGGAAGCTGCAACGAGTTTGACCCTCGCGCGTATCAAGATGAATGACCATGATCACTGAGCCGCGTTCCCTCCGTTCAATAGTTCGCCCCCTGGGCATCTGTGTTGCGTTCGTGCTGCCGCAGGCATTGCGCGCGCAGAAACCGGTAGATATCACCGGGACCTGGAAGGTCGATGTCACCGCCGACACCAAAAACGGGCCGCGCGAAGTGATCATCCGCGCCGATTCGTCGGCATCGTGGGGAAAGGAAGTTGTCCGCTGGCGCCTGAAGGGCGACACGATCATGATCGTGCTCGGCGGGGAATGGGAATCCCACAAGGTGAGGGTTCGCGACAACACCATGACCATTTCCGAGGGCGGTCTGGAAAAGTCCGTGACGCTCAAACGAGTCGGGCCACCGACGCCGCGCCCGGCCGGCGTCAAGCTTCCCGACGATCCGGATCACTGACCGGGCATTTACTGAAAAAGCGTTTGCTGCACCGGACCCTTGAGCTGAATCGCCGCCATCGGTCCGTCCTGTTCCGCCAGAATCAATTCTCCTCGAAATCCGCACTCCTGCAACGCCGCACCGATAGTCGTCCGCGCGGTATCGGGAGTGTTGCAGCGTTGGCTGAGGTGAGCCAGCACCACGGTGCCGAGCCCTTCGTGGTGCAATTCAGCCAGCAGGCGAGCGGCGTCGAAGTTTGACAAGTGCCCGCCCGGACCGGCGATCCGTTGCTGCACCACCACCGGATAGCCACTGGTGCGCAGCATGGTTTCGT
The DNA here is from genome assembly GCA_025360265.1 of Gemmatimonadota bacterium. GTDB lineage: Bacteria > Gemmatimonadota > Gemmatimonadetes > Gemmatimonadales > GWC2-71-9 > Palsa-1233. The sequence goes on along the minus strand of JANYCP010000091.1, from coordinate 3,696 downwards.
CGTGGTTTGCTTCCAGGATGAGACAGTGTCGTTCGCGGAGGAACCATCGCACGGCCTGCGTCGGACGACCGAGGTCGTAGGCGGCACCGATGGAGATACCGCCTGGCATCGTCACGCCAACGGCGATCGGCTCCGCAGCATCGTGAGAAGTGGGGCAAGCCGACAGCGTGAACGGGCCGACCGAGGCCGTGCTCGACGTGCCGATGGGCAGAAAGTCGGCCCGTTCGCCTTGGGCGGAGAGCGCCTGCCAGGTTCCCAGTGACGTAATGATCGGGACATCGAATCGGGCAGCGAGCCGGGTCGCTCCTGACGCGTGATCGCCATGTTCGTGAGTAATCGCGATACCGACGAGTCGTTTCGCGTCGACGCCACCGATCTCAAGCCGACGCTCCACTTCCTTGGCCGAAAACCCGGCGTCGATCAACAGCACGGCATCGTTGAATTCCAGCGCGAAGCAATTGCCTCGCGATCCCGATCCCAGTACGACCAGCCGCGTCACGTCTCCAGGAGCCGGGCGTGCATCGCGCGCAACGACGCTTCCACACTCGCATCGACAGCGACGTCGCGCCGCGGCATGATCCGTTTCGCCATGGCGACGAATTGATCGGCGGCAATCCGTTCGGCGGTGTCGCCCCCCCAGGCGAACGGCGCGGTGTACTTCGGTGCACGCGGCGCACCGAACAGGTTGGCGCCAGCGGCGATCACGGCGCCGGTGGGCATCAGCGTGCCGATGGCAGTCTTGACGTGATCACCGAAGAGCGTGCCGAGATTGGTGCGTTGCGTGTCGATGCGGTGCTCGCCAATGTCGAGGCGGATCGGCCCGTAGGTGTTCTTGAGATTCGAGGTGATCGTGCCGGCACCGAGATTGACCCATTCGCCGATCACCGAATGTCCCACGAAACCGTCGTGACTCTTGTTGGCGTAGCCGTTGAACACCGATGTGCTGATTTCACCATGCAGGCGACAGTGCGGTCCCGCGCTGACGTGGCGAAGCTGCCCGCCGACGATCATCGTGTTGGCCCCTGCCCAGAATGGCCCTTCCAGTCGAGTACCGCTGCGTACCTGCACGCCGCGTTCGAGAATGATCGCGCCCTTGCGTGCATCGAGCACGACCCCCGGCTCGAGTGCGGCGCCACGAAGCGCGATCGCGTCGGTATTGCCGATGACGATGGCGCCGGCGAGAATCGGGTCGGTGCCGCCATCGAGCGCGGCGAGTGTGTCGGTAAAGAGCAGCTGTTCGAGTGCGGCGATGAGATCGAACGCACCGGTGAGTGGGCGCCCTTCTACGACCACGCCATCGCCATGAGCGAATGGACCTTCCCATTTCTGGCCACTATCAAGGCGCCACGCCACGGTCTTGCCGCCGTGTACCAGGCGGCGCGCGGTGCCGACCGAACGCATTGGCAGGCGCGGGGCGAACGTCGCGTCCACAACCCACGCGGGTCCGGTGATTCGTTCTACCGCCACCATCGCGGGGCCACCAATGAGATGATGGCCGGCTGCGTGCGGCGCCACAATGCCGGTGGCGCGAACACCGATCCCGCGCTCCCAACGTTCCCGCAACCGAAACATCCCAGCACGAAGTTCACTCAACGGCGCAGCGCCCGCGAACGGCGCCCACGCGGCGCCCGGTTCGGCGGGTTCGAGCAAGTAAAGCGTTGTCATTCTATTCGAGTTCCCTTACGGCAGCGGGGAGGGCGTCGAGGGTTCGCTTGAGATCGGGTGCGCGCGATCGCTCGAGGACGAGCGTGCGGGCGTTGGCGTGCACCACCACGAGATCGCTGACACCGCTCAGCACCATTGGTGGACCGTCATTCCAGACAATGCAATCGCTGCAGTCAATCAACGTGACAGGCCCGTGCGTCACGTTGCCGCGTCGGTCACGCGGACGGACGCGTGCGAGGGCTTCCCATGTGCCGATGTCGTCCCACGCAAAGTCGCCGGCAACCACAGCTACCGAATCGCTGCGCTCGAACACGCCGACGTCAATCGAGACTTCGCGGACGTCGCGAAAGAATCCGGCGATGTCACCGGCGTCGAGTGTCGGCAAGTACGGAGCGATTTCGGTGGTATGCGCTTCGACCTCGCGGCGAAGATCTTCGGCCCGCCAGGCGAAGAGGCCGCTGTTCCACAACGCGCCTTCCGCCATCAGGTCGAGTGCACGCGCCCCATCGGGCTTCTCGACAAAGCGCCCGACAGCGCGCGCGGCCGAGTCGAGGCGCTCGCCGGGTACGATGTAGCCGAAACCGGTTTCCGGGCGGGACGGAACGATGCCCACGGTTACGAGCCGTCGATGGCGCGTCGCGGTTTCGAGAGCGGTCGCCGCGCTCGCCACGAAGGCGGTCGGGTCGCGCACGATCCAGTCGGCGTGCATCGAGACCACTGTGGCCTCCGGATCCCGCCGCTGTGCCTCCAGGGTGGCCCACACCAGGGCTGGTCCGGTCGACGCGGCGCGCGGCTCAATCAGGAAGTTTTCGGCCGGCACCGCCAGTCGCTCCCGCAGCCGCTCCGCCAATGAGCCACCAGACACCACCAGAATTCGCTCGGCCGGGATGAATCCAGCCAGACGGTCGACCGCGTCCTCAGCGCTCGAGCGCGGACCGGCCAGCGGCAGCAGCTGCTTTGGCCGGGATGGCGACGACAACGGCCAGAATCGGGTACCCGAACCGCCGGCCAACAGGATTGCCCATTGCATTGGTCTAGATCCGCCTCAGAGCAAGGACACCAGCGCCGGTGCGTGGCGCCGCAGGTCGTATAGAAGGGTACCGATGTCGCCGTCCGGGTTGGCCAGCACCAGCAGTGTCGCCCGGGATGGCAGGCGCTGGAGCACCAGAATTCCACCGGCACAGTCGATCACGGCCTGAGAGAGTTCGCCGGTCCGGGCTGCTCCGGCGAGGTCGCCGATGGCCCGGCAGGCGCTCGTGGTCAACGCCGAAAGTTCGTCGGCATCGAGATCGGCCGGCAGGGAGGATTCGACCATCAACCCGTCGTCACTGACGACCACCACTGCGGATACGTCCGGGCGTTCAGCGAAGGCCACCAGGACGGACCTGAGGGGTTGCATCGGAGCAGCTCCTTGGCGACGAGAGGGACGCGCGAAGCTAGGGCGCCGACGTGAGCGAAGTCAAGGAACCATCGCGGGTTGCCGCGTTATGCCGAGCGGTCTAACCTTCAGGTCATGATCGGTCGACTAGTAGTCCTGGCAGGAGTCCTGGCAACGGCAGGGTGCAGCGCCACGCAGCTTTCGCCGGCGCAGTCCGACAACGTGGTGGACACTGTGACGATGGGGTCGCTGCGTTCGGCGGCGCTCCGTTTTCCGTCGGCGTTCGACGTCACGATCGGCCAGCCGATCCGTACCGACCAAAGCTCATCGTTCGATTTCATTTACACGACCGACTCGATTGGCCGTCACCTGCTGATGCCGCTGCACGCCATCACCGGACTCGGCAATGCCACTGGCAGCAATCCAGGGTTTATCCGGCAGACCGGCTCATTCGCCACGCTCACCGAAGCGCCGACGGACAATTACCTGACCACAGACACGCTGGTCATCGCGGCTGGCGACGTGTTCGCCGTTCGTTCCCGCGTGGCGTGCTATCTCGGCGTGCCGCAGTACGGCAAGCTTCACGTCCTCGACTTCGACGACACGCTTCATACCGTGCGACTCGAGATTCTATCCGACACGAATTGTGGATA
>JANYCP010000081.1 GCA_025360265.1 Gemmatimonadota bacterium | reverse complement strand
CGAATCGATGTCGCGAAGATCACGTTTGGTCGGTCGAATGCCCGCGCAATCTTCTGAATACCGGTCGAGTCGTTCACAAAAAGTGTGCGGGTCCAGTTGCGGCCACCGTCAGTGCTGCGATAGACGCCGCGCATTTCACTCTTGTTGTTGACATTCCCTTCAGCGGCCGCGAGCACGATGTCCGGATTGGCAGGGTCGACGAGGAGCGACGGGATCGATCGCGAATCATCCAAGCCGATATGTCGCCACGTAGCACCAGCGTCTTCGGATTTGTACATCCCGTTGCCGACGTTGTACCCGCCGGTCACCTTGTCGCCGGTGCCGACGTACACGACGTTCGGATTCGATGGAGCCACTTCGACAGCTCCAATGGATGACACGTCCTTGATCGCGTCGAAGACTGGATACCAGGTCTCACCGGCGCTGGTGGTTTTCCAGACGCCGCCAGCTGGCGTGCCGAAATAGAAGGTGCCGGGTTCGCCGATCACGCCGGAGACGGCCGAGACTCGACCGGCGCGAAACGGACCGACGTTGCGCCAGGCCAGCCCCGACAACATCTCGGGTTTGATCGGCGCGGCGCCGGTTGGGGTGAGCAGGGCGACGCCACCGAGCACGACAGTGCCGACAGTGCGAAACGAGCGCCAGCTGGGTAGGGCAGGATGTGTTGTGGTCATGACCAAGAATAACGAGGGGAAAGGGGCGAGGGTTTCGATCCGCCTGCTACCGCTTCAACCCCTTCACGCTGGCCACCCACACATCCGCCTGGAAATCGCTCAGGGTGAAGTAGAGCCAGCCGTTGTACTCCGCAATGCCATTGGTTGACGTGCTGTGCGGGCGCGATGGTTCATCAAATCGCACCATATCACGCCAGGTACCGTCTGCGAACTGCAACCCGCGTATCAGGTAGCGATCCTGGTTTGCGACTTTGTGCCGGGCGACAAAGTACGCCGATTGGCCGTCGGTTGATCGGGCACCCATGGTATTCTGCGCCGCGGTCGTGTCGAGGAAAGACGCCGGGTTTATCGGCCGGAACGCCCCGCCGTCCACAGGCCAAAGCCCTAGATGCCTGGACGAATCCACGCCGAGCAACGCCGCGCCTTGATCACCCCACGTACGGAGTACGTTGCGAGCGGGAATTTGAACGGTAACTGGCGGACTCCACGTTCCTTGTGCGTCCCGCGCGGCAACCTGTAGATAGCCTGCATGGCCTTGGTTCACCTCCCACGCAAGGCGATGGCCATCGGGCGACCAAAAGGCGTTGCGCTCATCCGGCTGGCCGCCCGGAGAGAGCTGGGTCGGCCTGCCGCCATCAATGGGCACGCTGAAAATCCGCCGCAGCCCTTTCACGATGGCATGGTACGCCACCTCCCTCCCGTCAGGGGAGATCGCTGGCTTGAACGCGGGACTGGAGTCGTGAGTGAGTTGCTGCACCGGGCCGCCACCTAGCGGCATCCGGAAGATTTGCATGACACCCTGCCGATTGGAATCGAACACCAGCCACTTGCCATCATGCGAAATGTCGAGGCCCTCGATCGTTTGCAAGTCGTTCGTCACTTGCAATGCACCTTGCGTGGAGACCGACCCGCTCCTGGGGATGGCGATCTTCCAGATGTTCGCATGATATGTCGCGACCGAATACGCCAGTTGCGTTCCGTCGGCGGAAAGCGAGATCAGTGACGGATTGAGTCCGGTGGTGACACGCACCGGTTCGCTGGCCGGATGCCCCGAACTGCTGATATTGAGTTGGTAGACATCACGGACACCCGCAAGCACGGATACCACGAGCAGTCGGCGCGAGTCCGGCGCCCAGGTCGGGCTGAGGGAATAGCCATCAGCGGGCGTCAATGGAATCGACGCACCGCCTGAGGGAGAAACGAGCAGGACATTGCTCGGGGCAATGTTGTAGCTGGTGAAGTACGTCAAATTCCCAGAGACAAATGCAATCCATTTTCCGTCGGGTGACCATGCGGGCGAATGCGAGGCGAGCGCCGTCGTCACGTATCGGGGCGTTCCGCCATTCGCGTCGCCCACAAACAAGGAATCGCGGGCGACGAAGGCCACTTGTTTTCCATCCGGAGACCAGGCCCCGAAGCCTGCTCGCTGATCGATCGTCGTTCCCTGACCGCCGAGGGCCGGCTGGCTGACGAGCCCGAGTGGACCCCGCACCAGCAGCCGATCGCCCCCTGGCGACCAACCGACCGGAGCGGAACCCCCAGCAAGCTGTACCGCATCGCCGCCGTCCGTACG
>JANYCP010000043.1 GCA_025360265.1 Gemmatimonadota bacterium | reverse complement strand
TGGAACGTAGGGGGATGGGGGCAGCGGCTAAAGCCCTATATTTCGCCCCCATGCCCGCCACCGCGTCGACGCCTGTCGCCAACCCGCTCGCACGGTGGCGCAGCGAGTTCTCGATTTTCGAGCGCACCATCTACCTCAACTCCTGTTCGCTGGGTGCGTTGTCGCATGCCGCCAGGAGTCGGGTGGCCGGTTTCCTCGACCAGTGGGACACGCGTGGCGCCGCCAATTGGTACGACGTCTGGTGGGCGGGGCTCGATGAATTGCGAACGCGCTACGGTCGCCTGGTCAACGCGCAGGCCGGTGAGATCGCCCTGCACCCGTCGGTATCGAGTATCCTCGGCGTGATCGGCAGCGGACTCGACACCAGCACCCGTCGCCGCGTCGTGACGACCGATCTCGACTTTCCAACACTGCCATACCAGTGGCTTCCGCGCGACGTCGACGTCGTGATCCTCAAGTCGCCCGATGGCGTGACTGTTCCGGTCGAGATGTTTGAAAGCGCCGTCGACAGCCAGACGGCGTTGGTGGCAACCAGCCACGTGTACTTCACGTCCGGTGCTATTCAGGATGTCGCGGCGATTTCGGCAATCGCTCATCGCGCCGGTGCGCTATCGCTGATCGATGGTTACCAGGCCGCAGGACAGCTGCCGGTGGATGTCCGCGCACTCGATGTCGACTTCTATGTCGCTGGCGGACTCAAGTGGCTCCTCGGCGGCACCGGAATCACTTTTCTTTACGCCCGTGCGGCCACGACCGCAGCAGTTGTGCCCCGCGCCACTGGCTGGTTCGCGCATCGCGAACAGTTCGCGTTCGATCCGACGACATTCGTGCCGCACGGCGATGCGCGACGATTCGAGACCGGCACGCCAGCACTGCTCGCGGTCCAGACGCAGCTGGGCGGCCTCGATGTCATCGAAGCGGTCGGCGTGCCGGCGATTCGTGCCGCGACGAGTGCGCTGACCGAAGACCTGATTGCCGTGGCGCGCGCGCGCGGTGGATCGCCAAAGGTTGCCGCGGCCGCAGCGGATCGCACGGCGATCGTAATGATTCCGCGCGACGACCCACACGCCGACGTCGCACGCCTTGCCCGCGAAGGATTCGTCGTCGACTCGCGCCCGGGTCATGTGCGCATTTCACCCTATTTCTACAACGTCGCGGACGATCACCGCGCTCTGCTCGAGGTATTGCTGGATGGCTAGACGCAAGGCTTCATCAACTCCCAAAACGTCCCGGAAATCGAAACCCACCAAGGACGAACAGCTCCTCAACGTGCCGGTGGGAGACGATGTGCTCCGGCTTCGCCGCACGTCCGATTCGTGGCGTGTTCTCTCGATCCAGGGGGAGTTCGTCTGGGGCTTCGACAACCTGCAGGACGTCGCTGGTGGTGTGTCATTCTTCGGGTCGGCGCGCACGAAGCCCGGTGATCCGATGTACCAGGCGGCCGAGAAAACGGCGCGGCTCTTCGCGCTCGCCGGCATCCCGGTCATCACCGGCGGCGGTCCCGGGATCATGGAAGCAGCGAACAAGGGTGCGTTCGAAGCGGGCGGTCTCTCCATTGGCTGCAACATCGAGCTGCCGCACGAGCAGAAACACAACGAGTACCTCACGCGTTCGCTCGACTTCAAGTACTTCTTCGTGCGCAAGACGATGTTTGTGAAGTACGCCATCGGCTTTGCCGTGTTTCCCGGCGGATTCGGCACCCTCGATGAATTGTTCGAGGCGCTCACGCTAATGCAGACCGACAAACTCACCGACTTCCCGATCGTCCTGTTCGGCACATCGTTCTGGTCGGGGATGATGCAGTGGATCACCAAGACACTGATCGGCGAGGGGATGATCTCGAAGGGTGACGAAAAGCTGATCACCGTGACCGATGATCCGCGCACTGTGGTCCGCACACTGCTCGAAAGTCGGAAGCGACTCGGCATCGCCACCGTGGGACTCTAGCGTTGACATCCCGCCAGCAGCACGTCGTTCGGGCGCGATCCGCCCTGGCGCTGCTGGCGTTCATCAACCTGCTCAACTATCTCGACCGCAACATCATCTTCGCGCTCTTCGAGCCGATCAAGCGCGAATTGCTCCTGAACGACGCACAACTCGGCTGGCTCGGCAGCGCGTACATCCTGGTGTTCTCGGTCGCCGCACTGCCGTTCGGCGTGATTGGCGACCTGAAGAGCCGCAAGATGGTCATCGCCGCCGGCACCGCGCTGTTCAGTGCGTTCACGTCGCTCGGCGGCCTGGTGCGCGGTTTCACCGACCTGTTCATCACGCGCGCAGCAGTAGGAATCGGCGAAGCGGCGTATGCTCCGGCATCGACGTCGATGGTGGCCGATTACTTCCCGGGGAAGCACCGCGCCTTCGCGATGGGAATCCTCAATGCCGGTATTCCGATCGGCGGCGTACTTGGCATCCTGATTGGTGGATACCTGGGGACGATCTACGGGTGGCGCGTCGCGTTGATGGCGGTTGGCATTCCGGGATTCGCCGCCGCCGCGCTGGTGATGTTGCTCGTCGATCCGACCCGCCGGGACAAGGCACCATCGGTGCGTGGGATGGCCCGCAAACTCGGCCTTGGCGCGATCGGGCTCATTCGGCACTTGATGCCACTGCTGGTGTTCGGCGCCATCGGCCTGATCGTTGTTGTGGTCATGACACGGCAATTTGACACCGAATCGCGGAACGATACCGGCATTATTGCGGTGGCGATCGGGATCGGCGGCGTGCTGACGATCTGGCGTTGGGTGCGCCTGGTACGTGCCGACCGCCGAGACGAGACACCGTTCACGCCACAGCTCGTCGACGCCATGGACGATCTGGTGGAAGCCGGTCGTCTGGTGCTGCGTACACCGACGTTGGTCTTTGTGTTTGTGTCGGGTGCGATGATCTCGTTCGGCACCAACGGATTGGTTGGCTGGGGTCCGTCGTTCATGACGCGGAAGTTCGGCCTGAGCAGCGCCGAAGCGGCACAGCTCCTCGGCACCTGGGGCCTTGTGGCAGGCGTGCTGGGGACGCTCGCCGGTGGCTATCTCGCCGACTGGATCAGCAAGTACACCGACCGCGGACGGGTCATCACGATCGCGGCCGGATTCATCATTGGCGGACCGCTGTCGATCTGGGTGCTGACGCTGCATTCACTGCCAGTGTTTGGACCCGCATTCGCTGTCGCGTTCTTCTTTCTCTCGTGGTACAACGGCCCGATGGCCGCGGTGATCTTCGACGTCGTGCCGGCCAATATCGGCTCCACAGTCGTGGGCGCCTACCTGCTCTTCATTCATCTCGCCGGCGACGCGATCGCGCTGCCGTTGATCGGTTCACTCTCCGACCGCTTCACGCTTGAACGCGCCGTGCTCATCCTGCCGGTCGTCGTGCTGGCTGGCGGACTTGTTGCGCTCGGCGCGTTGCCCACCATTTCCCGCGACATGGCTCGGCTTCAGGCCCGGCGCACCGCCGAACATCCGGTCGCGCCGGCCTGATCGAAACCAATGTACGCGCTGTCCGTCCTGAATAACTCACTCCGGCCCGGCCTACCATCATGACGCTCCGGCATCAGCTCTACATGCTCATCCTCATGGCGACCGTAACCGCTACGGCACCGCGACTGGCTGCCCAGTCCAGTCCTGGCTCAGACATCCTCAAGCGGATGCACGACAAATACGCCAATTCGTGGTACAAAACGCTCACGTTCACCCAGACGACCACGATCGCCGGACGGGTCGGCGCTCCACCACGGATCGAGACATGGTACGAGAGCCTGCAGTTCGTGCCCAACGGCGCATGGCTCCGGATCGATCAGGGCGATCTCGCCGCCGGCAACGGAACGATGTACACCGCCGATTCGTCGTGGAGCGTTCGCGCCGGAAAACCGGGCGCCGGCAACACCAACGGCAATCCCTTCATCCCGTTAATCGAGAATGTCTATCTCCAGCCAGTGGCCGCGACAATTCGCCAGATGGAACCGCTCCACATCGACATGAGTCGCGTCACTGACGTGAAGTGGGAAGGACGCGCGGCCTGGTCAGTCGGCGCCACGTCGGCGAGCGATACGCTGTCACCGCAGTTTTGGATTGACAAGGAACGGCTGGTCGTGGTGCGGATGATGCTTGCGCTCGTGCCAAACCGTCCACCGTATGACATCCAGCTTGGTGAGTATGTCGAGACGGGCGGCGGCTGGCTCGCCACGAAGGTCGTGATGCTCGTCGGTGGCGTGGCCCGGCAGACTGAGGAGTATCATGATTGGAAAACGAAAGTGAGCCTGGATCCCAAGTTGTTTGACGTCAACGCGTGGAGCACGGCGCGGCATTGGGCGAAAGGGCCGTGAGACGGGAGACGGTACCTCGTCCTGAGCGCAGCGAGGGACCTCCAGGCTTCGCCTAACGCGGAATCTGGGGGTCCCTCGCCTTCGGCTCAGGACGAGGTACCGTTTCACATCTTACGCCCTACCGACCCCACAACTCCACCAGTTCCGCCACTACCCGCTCTGCTTCAGCGGGATCGCCCGATCGCATTGCTGTGGCGGTGCAGTGCGTCAGGTGGTTCTGCAACAGCACCTTGCCGACGCTGCGCAGCGCTTCCTGCACCGACGCGATCTGCACCAGCACGTCGGCACAGTAGCGTTCCTCGTCCACCATTTTTTGCAGTCCGCGCACCTGACCCTCGATGCGGCGCAGGCGCTTGGCGAGGGAGACCTTGGTCTCGGCGGGAACGTGCGCAGCATGAAGCGGAGTGGTCATCGGCAACCTCTTGAATGGAGAGACGAGAGACGAGACACGAGAGACGAGCACGTCACGTTTCTCGTTTCTCCTCTCTCGTCTTTCCCGCGTTTCTCAGTCGCAGCGAATTCCCAACCACGCTGACGCTGCTCAACGCCATCGCGGCGCTGGCCAGCACCGGGCTAAGCAGCAGCCCGGTACTTGGATAGAGCACGCCAGCGGCGATCGGGATGGCTACCACGTTGTACGCGAACGCCCAGAACAGATTTTGCCGGATGATGCGCATGGTCTGGCGGGAGAGCGAGAGCGCGGTGACAACCAGCGAAAGATCCTCGCGCATCAGCACGAGATCCGCTGCTTCGATCGCCACACCGGTACCACCACCCATCGCGATACCGACATCAGCGCGCGCGAGTGCCGGCGCATCATTCACCCCGTCGCCGATCATCGCTGTCACGCACCCTTCGCCCTGCAATCGCGCAATCTCAGCGACCTTCCCGTCCGGCCGCACTTCCCCGATCACTTCGGAGATCCCTGCGTCGCGCGCAATGGATTCGACGACTTCGCGCCGATCACCGGAGAGCATCACGAGGCGCATGCCCATCGATTGAAGCTGTCGGACCGCACCGGCGCTTCCCTGCCGGATCGGATCGGCCAGCTCAATCAATCCGGCCAGCGTGCCGTCAACCGCGACGAACACGGCGGACCGTCCAAGCACCGCCACGCGGGCCGCCTCGACATCGAGCCCGCTCGTGTCGATCGACATGCCGCGGAGATATCCGGCGTTGCCGACCGCCACCACGTGGCGGTCGACCGACGCTTCGGCGCCACTCCCCGGGCTCGAGCGAAAATCGGCGACCATACCGCGTCGCAGGCCACGCCGCGTTCCTTCTGCCACAATCGCTCCGGCCAGCGGATGTTGCGACATCGATTCAACGGCGGCAGCGAGACGCAGCAGGTCTTCGGCGGAACAGGCCCCCGACGGCGCCACAACCAGGTCGACAACCGAAGGTTTCCCTTCTGTCACGGTGCCGGTCTTGTCGAGTGCGACGGTGTTGACCTCGCTGGCGCGCTGCAGGGATTCGCCGCCGCGAATCAGCACACCGAGTTGCGCGCCGCGCCCCGTCGCCACCATGACGGCGGTCGGCACGGCGAGCCCCATGGCACATGGGCAGGCAATGATCAGTACCGCAACGGCCGCGGACAAGCCGCGCAGCAGCGGAGCGTCGTGCGCCAACAACGCCCAGACGCCGAACGTGACAAGCGAGAGCACAATGATGGTCGGCACAAAAATGCTGCTGATCCGGTCGGCGAGTTTCTGGATCGGCGCCCGCGATCCCTGCGCATCCCGCATCAGGCGCACGATCCCGGCCAGCGTCGACTCGGCGCCGACGTGCGTCGCGCGTACCCGCAGTGCACCGGTGCCGTTTACGCTACCGCCGATGACGCCGTCGCCGGGTCGCTTTGTCAGCGGCATCGACTCACCAGTCAGCAGCGATTCATCCACCGCACTCTCACCGCTCACCACATCGCCATCGACTGACACCCGCTCGCCAGGGCGAACCAGCACCATGTCACCGCGTTGCACGGAGTCGATTGCCACATCGACGTCTGTGCCATCACGTTCAATCCGCGCGGTGCGCGGTTGCAATTCAGCCAGCGCGCTGAGCGCCTTTACCGTGTGCTGGGTTGCGCGCGCTTCCAGCGTGTTGCCGATCAATACAAACGCAATGATCAGGATGACCGCTTCGAAATACACATCAGGGGCGAGTCCGCGGCTGGCAAATGCATCGGGGGCCACGGTGACCAGGAGCGAATAGAGAAATGCGGCGCCCGTGCCGAGGGCGATCAACGTGTTCATGTCGGCGGCGCGATGCCGCAATGCCGTCCAGGCACGAACATAAAAGTGCCGACCGGCACCCGACATCACCGCCAGTGTGGCGACACAGAGCGCCCAGTTCAACGGCTGGTGTGGCATGGGGAACAGCATCGGAACTCCCATGGCGAGCACGCCAGCCACCACGGCGACGATCGCCTTCGTGCGTAGCGCGACGACCTCGTGAACCTTCTCGGCGTCGCGCACCCGCTGCTGATCGACCACCGACGCAGTGGCGATGGGCAGCGACGCCTGGTACCCGGTGGCTTCCACCGCGGCGACCAACTGGGTCGGCGTGATCGCCGCCGGTTCATAGCGCACGGCGGCATTGGCGAGCATCAGGTTGACAGTCGCCGACTCAACGCCTGGCGTCTGTTGGAGCACCCGCTGCACCCGCGCCTGGCACGCCGCGCACGTCATGCCGCCGACCGAAAGCGTGATCGATTCGGACAAGGCGGGTGCTACTCCCGCACCGTAGCTGTGGCGCGATAACCAGCGGCGGTCACGGCGGCGGCGGCATCGTTCCCCACCGACGCCCGCTCGACTTCGAGCTCCGCCCGACCGATCTGGACGCTCCGGACAGTCACGCCGGCGACGGCGTGCAACGCCTTGCTCACGGCGTTCAAGCAGTGGCCGCAGGACATCCCTTCGATATGCAGTGTCACCGTGCTCATGGCGAATCCCCTTGGAGACGGAACGGAGTATACCCATAGGGGGTATAGGACCTCAAGTCCCAAGTCCCATGCCCCATGCGCCACGCCCAATTCACGGCACAGCCCATGCTACCCTTCCGCTCCCAATGGAGCCCGAATTCGCCCCGCCCGAAGATCTCTTTGTTCCGGTGCTCGCCTGGCCGGGGCGGCGGCCGAGCCTGCCCGAGCTGGGCACGTGGCACGAGGCACTGCGCGGTTCGGTAGCCAACGTCATGCCGCTCGACCTGCTGGCGTGCTGGCTCTACCCGTCCCGTGGCGGCTCGGTGCTCGTGGGGCCGCCGGCCCTGGCAGCCGACCACATTGTCCCGCCACCGGCCGAGCCACTGGTCACGCAGGAAGGACTGTATGCCCTCGAGGACCGCATCAGCCAGGGGGGCTATCACTCGGTCATGGCCATCCCGATTCGCTCGGAGGTGCAGGACGTCGGGCTGCTCCTCGTCGCCAGTTTTCGCGAGGACTGCTATCAACTCTCCACCCAGCGCACGCTCCATCGCATCGCGGCGCAACTCGCCACGTCGTTCCGGCGGCTCGCCGCGCAACCGTGGGTAATCCCGAATCCGGCCGGCGATGATCGCAATGCAATCGTAGCCGGAGTCACCGAAGGATTGCTGGAAGCGATGGCTCGCGGACGTGATGGCAGCGAGTTGGTGCAGCTCAGTTCCGACGCACTCGCCAATCAGGTGCCGCATGATCGGCTGGAATTCGTGGCCGCCGCGCCGGCGCCCGATTGTTGGACATTGCTCGGTCTCGATCGTTCGGCTGCTCCGCGCATCCGTGTCGATGCCGACGCGATCGACTCGATTGACGGACTGGTCCACCACTTTGGTGCGCGCGAACTGCTCCGACTTGGCGACCTGCGTGAAATAGATCGCAGCTGGCCCGCGTCCGCAGATTTTCATAGCGCCGAACGCTTGCGATCGGTCCTTGCGGCGCGCCTCGATGTCGGCGGCGAGTTTGTTGGGTGGCTCTGTCTGGGAAGTGAAACCGTGAATTGGTTTCGCGATGAGGATGAATCCGTCGTGCGACTTGCTGCTGGAATTCTGGCGCCGCGAGTTGCGGCCTGGCAGATGAAGGCGGAACTCGCCGGCGCCTGGGCCTAAGCGCGCTCTTTCGGTGGGCCGTCGACCGGCACCATGAACCAGAAGGTGCTTCCCTTTCCGTAGATCGATTCAACGCCAATCTGTCCGCCATGAAGCTCGACGAAACGCTTGCATAGCGCCAGCCCCAGGCCGGTGCCTTGTGCGGCGCGCGATGAAGACGAATCCACTTGCGAGAATTCCTGGAACAGCCGCGGCAGGTCTTCTGTCTTGATCCCGATTCCAGAATCCGACACGGACACCCACACCACGTCGCGCGTGGCGAGGCGCGGCTTCTCACCGTCGTTGATCGCCACGCGAATCGGCATCGGGGCAATCGTTCGCACGGCAGATATCGTGATGCGGCCACCTTCCGGCGTGAACTTCGACGCGTTCGACAACAAGTTGAACAGCACCTGGCGCACGCGAGTGGTGTCGGCAAGGACCTCGAGCGGCGTCCCTTCCGCCAGGTCAATCAGGCATTCCTGTTGTTTGGCGCTGCGCAGCGATGCCGTGTCGGTGACTGCACCGGTGATGGACTCGCGGACGTCGGTCGGCGTCAACGACAGCGTCATCCGGCCAGCTTCGATCTTGGAAAGGTCGAGCACATCCCCGATCAGGCCGAGCAAGTGCTGGCCATTGCGAAGGATCGCCTCGAGAAACTCCCGCTGCTGTTCTTCGAGCGGACCCAATCCTTCCGAGAGGAGCAGGTCCGAGAATCCGATCACGGCGTTGAGTGGTGTGCGAAGTTCGTGTGACATGTTCGCCAGAAATTCACTCTTCAACTGCGTGACGCGTTGCAGCTCCTTGTTCTTGCTGGCGAGCATCCGTTCATTGCGGTGCAATTCCTCGAGTGCCGCTGTGCGGTCCAGGCCAAGCACGACCTGATCGCCGAGGGTCTGCAGCAACTGCTGATCGTGTTCCGTAAATGGCTGCTTGTCCTTGCGATTGTAGGCGCACACCGCGCCGACGACGAGCCCGGCCGAACGAAGCGGCACCATCGCGGCGCTGGTCAGTCGACCAGTGAGTTGCTCATGGGGATGATTGCGTGGGTCGCGTTCCATGTCAGCGGTGAGCACCGCTTCATCGTTGATGATGACGTGCCCCACCAACGACCGCTCCACCGGCACGAGTGCGCCAACGGCAGCGAGCAGCGGTCCGGCGCCGGCGACCACTCGCACAAATCGTCCTTCCTCCACCATCAGCATGATCGCACCGCCCTCGGCGCCGAGCAGCTCGGCTGCGGCCTGGGCCACCTGACGGTTGAGCGTCGCCAGGTCGTTACCGCCAAGCAATGCTGAAGAGAGCTCGCGCAACCGGTCAAGCTCGCGATTACGCCGTGCTGCCGCGGCAAGCGCCGACTCCAACGACTCCTTCTGCAACGACGCAATTTCCCGGCTCTTGCGCAGCACGAGAATCGTCACAAAGCTGGAGAGTGCTGCGGCCGCCAGGCCGAGATCGCGACGCCCAGTGAGAATCAGGGCGACGGACAGCCACGACAGAACCAGCGTGGTGAACGCAAGTGCGCCCGGTGTCACGCCAACTCTCCGGTGCCGGTGGAAGGCGGCAGGATGGAATGGAAAACGGTGCGTCCGTCGTGAAGCATGGCCTGAAGGTAGGGGCGGCAGAGCCCGCACTGCGAACCGCAGCCAGTTGCGGCGCTCAGGGCGACCAGGTCCCAGCCATGGGTACGAACCCGTGGCAGAAGGTCGGCGAACAACGTCTGCGTGCAGACGCACCGGTCAATGACGATCACCGCCTCCGACGTCAGATCTTGTGATAGCTGACTCGTCCCGCTTGCTCGCCATCTTCCGCCGTATACAACTCAAAGTCGGCGAAGAACCGGGGCGTCTCGCGGCGCAGCGTCTCAAGCACCGTGACGGCCAGACGTCGAATCTCCCGCTCGGCGCCTTCACCGAGCCGCAACTCGAGCATCGTACGCCATGCGCGGATATTGCCGCTCACCACAATCTTGGTCTCGGTCCCGTTGGGCAGCACCGAACGGGCCGCCTCGCGCGCCAGCTTGCGACGATGAATCTTGTCTTCCACCCAGGCATACCGCGTCATCAAGTGATCCACCGCAGCGACGTAACTCGTCTGGGCCGACTCGACCTGCGCCAGCCATGCCGCCTCGGCGACTTCATCTCCCTGGATTGCCGGCGGCACGACGAACGCCGCATCCGATTCATCCACATAGCGCTGCGAGAGCTGCGAATAGCCGAAGCCGGCGCGATGACGCACCAACTCATGCGTCAGTGACCGCGATACCCCTTCGATCAGCAAGACGTACACCGCGTGCTCAAACACCGAGCCGTGGCCCTGCTTGAGGATGTTGGTGAGATACTCGGCGGTGGTGCGGTTGGCCGGATTGCGCTGGCTCATGTAGCAGAGCCGTCCGGCGAACTCTGCCAGGCGTTCGCCATCAGATCCCGGCTCTCGCCACTGCACAGCCAGATGCTCGGGTTCGACAAACTGCGGACGGGCGATGACGGTGACCAGCGGTTCGCGAAAGAGGCGCATGGGGGAAAAGTAGCGGGCTATGGGGCGTGGGGCGTGGGGCGTGGAACTTGGAGCTCGCTCACCCATCCCAGCGGCTGTCGGCCCATCGCGCTGCGGATTCGATCCGCTGGAGGTACTCGTCAACACCCGCTGGCATCGCGGGTGCGTCCGCACCAACCTTGACTGACGCGAACGGATCGCTGCCGTCGCCCACAATGACCCCGGGATTGAAGCATCCGTGGGGATCAAACGCGTATTTCACGGCCCGAAAACATGCCAGCACTTCCGCACCGTAGAGCGATTCGAGCAGTCCGGCTCGCAGCCGGCCGGCGCCATGTTCACCGGACGGCGTGCCGCCGAGGCGGATCACCGCGTCACTGACACTGGCAAAGACCGCTTTCACTCGTTGCTTCCAATCACTGTCGTGGATGTTCGGCAGCAGGTTCACGTGCACATGGCCGTCCCCCGCGTGACCGAACATTACCACATCCAGGCGCTGGTCGCGCGCCGTGGATTCCACGGCGTCCAGGTAGTCACCGAGTCGCGGCACCGGCACACAACCGTCCTCGATCACCTGGAGCGAACGTCGGCCATCGGTAAGGCCAGCAAGGATCGGCGACGCGCGCCGCCGGATGCTCCACAGTGCCTCGATCTCGACTGGATCACGAGCAACGCGAACGTTGAGTGCTGTGAGTTGCGCCGCACCGGCGGCGGAAATCACGCGGTCGAGCATCTCGCCGGCATCATCGCTTTCAAAATCGGCCAGTAACAAGCCACCGGCCTCGAGCAGGAGGTTGGGGTGCTCAGGCGTCGCGAGCCCCGGTGCAATCCACCGAAGAAAAGTCGCATCGAGGAATTCGAGTGTCGCCGGGTCGTGCGCCCGAATCGTCTCGATCATCGCCACGAGGTCCGCGCGCGACCGAATCGCGACACGGAGTGCAGCGCGATGCGCCGGCACCGGTTCAAGGTCGAGATTGATGTCAGTGATTACGCCGAGGGTTCCTTCGGATCCGATCACGATATCGAGAAGATCACCGCTGTCGAGGTAGTGGTCGATGCCGTAGCCTGCGCTGTTCTTGCGCACGCGGGGAAATCGTGCCCGGATGGCGTCGGCGTGCTGCAGCAGCAGCGGCTCAACATCGTTGCGCCAGCGCGCGACCACTGGGTGCTGCTGATCCGGTTCGCGCGCACGGCTCAGGTCGAGATATCCCTCGCCTGTCATCATCGCCACACCGTGCACCCAGCGCCGTATGCTTCCCGAGCGCACGCTGTGCGGTCCCGATGCGTTGGTCGATACCATGCCGCCGAGCGTGGCCCATTCAGCGCTCGAAGGATCGACCGCCACGCGCAGTCCATAGGCGGCCGCGACCGTGTTCATTCGAGAGAGTGGAATACTCGGCGAGGCGAACGCGCGATGGATCTCATCGTTCACGATGCAGTGGTCGTCGTCGTAGAGGGTGAGATCGAGCACCAGTCCGCTGGAAACATTGCTGCCGTCCATCGCAGTTCCTGCACCGCGCGGCGTTACGCTCAAGCCGCGAGTGCGCGCCTCTGCCAGCACTGCGGCAAGTTCGGCTGCGGTCGTCGGCCTCGCCACCGCCGTCGGAATCAGGCGATAGATCCCGCCGCCCTGGCTGTACCGGGCGCGCAGTGCGAGATCGGTGCGAATGAGTGGGCCAGGCATAATCGCAAGCTAGCGGGACGGAGCGACGGCTCGAAACAGCATTCGTAGCAGCGCATTTGACGAAATGCAGAGCAGCGATACAACGAGCAGCGCGTAGACGTTCGGGCGCGTCATCTTGATCCGCCGACCGTGAACGTACCCGGCACGTTGTTGCTCGATGAGCGAAAGCGTGCGCGCCGCGAAGATGAGCGACGTATAGCAGAAGAACCGCACCCGCACCTCCATTCGCGGCAGCGTACAGCAATACGAGAGGGCACAACCGAGATACTTCGCGGCCTCCGCAGCTAGCGGCTCCGCCACGCGCCATGACGCATCCTCCTGGCCGGGAGCAAACAGCTCGGCCGGTGCCAGGGATGCCGCCTTCCAGATCGCGGCCGGGACGAAGTTGCGGCCATCACGAACGTCCTCCGCCATGTCACGTGTGACGTTGGTGAGCTGCAGTCCAAGCCCGAAGTCCGATACGACGCAACATGCGCAGCTCAATGCACTCGCATCG
>JANYCP010000348.1 GCA_025360265.1 Gemmatimonadota bacterium | reverse complement strand
CATGACGGCGAGGGCGCCACCATCAAGCTCGACGGTTTCACCCTCCACCTCATTCCGCCGTATCGTGGCGCTGGCGTCAAGCAATTGCAGTTCGCACTGACGCGCGCCGCGCCGGCCAATCCTACCTACCGCTTTGGGCCGAAGTCGCAGTTGCGTTTTGGTCCCGGCCTCATTGCTGTCTGGGATTTTGACGTCAAATGACTGAGACATTGACCATTGGTGGTGGCTGTTTCTGGTGCACCGAGTCGGTCTTCGAGCGGCTGAAGGGCGTGGAGAGTGTCGTGTCCGGCTACGCCGGCGGGCAGCGCCCCAATCCGACCTACGAGCAGGTGTGTTCCGGGGCGACTGGCCACGCCGAAGTGAATCAGGTCATGTTCGATCCGGCGCAGATCTCTTTCCGCGATCTGATCGAACTTTTCTTTGCGTTTCACGATCCCACCACGCTGAATGCTCAGGGCGTCGATATCGGCACGCAGTACCGTTCGGTGATCTTCACGAATTCACCGGCGCAGGAAGCGGTTGCACGGGCGGTGATGGCCGAGCTTGCTGCCGATGACGTGTTCGGCGCACCGATTGTCACCGAGGTGAAGCCGCTGACGACGTTCTGGCCCGCCGAGGCGTATCACCAGCAGTATTTCAAGCGGAACCCCGACAATGCATATTGCGCCGCGACGATCGGGCCGAAGGTGGCGAAGCTGCGGCAGAGTTATGCGGCGCGCCTGAAGCCGGAGTATTCCTAGTGGAGGGCGCGTGACCGCACCGAAGGAAACCGGAATCGAAAAAGCGAAGAAGAAGACATTCGAATGGATTCGTGCTGCAGCGTGGGCAATTGGTATCTGGCTCCTGCTCAGCACGTTTGTGGTCCAGGCCTACTTCATTCCCAGCCCAAGCATGGAAACGACGTTGATGGTGGGCGACGTGCTGTTCGTCAACAAGTTCCTCTTCGGCGCCAAGATCCCATTCATCAACGCGCATTTGCCGGCGTTCCGGCAGCCAAAGCACGGTGACATTGTGGTGTTCATCTCGCCGATCGAGGATTCGATTCTCGTCAAGCGGCTCATTGGCCTGCCAGGCGACACGCTGCAAATGAAGGCCGCCGTGCTCTATCGCAACGGTCTGGCGATGGTGGAGCCCTACATCCAGGCGAGCGCCCCACCCGAGCATTCGCTCGACCAGGATGATCCGGGCAAGACGATTCGCAACCAGATGCGGACGCTGCAGATCGGCCACTATATCGGTGCCGATCCGGAACACTATCTCCCTGACGTGCACGAATGGGGTCCGATCGTGGTGCCGAAGGACTCGCTCTGGATGATGGGTGACAATCGCGACATGTCACGCGACGCGCGCTTCTGGGGATTCGTACCGCGCGGCAATGTGCGCGGCACTCCGGTGATCATCTATTACAGCTGGGACGCCGGCAGCTACCGGCCGCTGCCGTTTGTCACGGCGACGAGGTGGAGCAGGATCTTTCATATCCCGAGATAGCCCCTGACACGACCCTGACCTCGTGTAAGGCGTGCAGGGTGATCGTTCAGCAACCCTTTTTCGTGAGGTTGCATGCGTCTCGCGCTCACCGCTTTGTTCGCTGCCACGCTGCCACGCTGCCACGCTGGCCGCCGCCGGCGTACGTACGTCCCGGCCCATTGCGACTGCATCTGCCGCCGCCGATACTGTGGCAGATGCCCGGAATCGCATGGCCAAGGCGCTGCTCGACTCCCTCGGCAGCAAGGCCTCGATGCGGGCCGATTCGGTCTGGCCCGACCTCAAGACCAACTTGAAGAACTTCCCGGCGGGACGCCTGATCGCCGTCATGAATCAGGGGTACGGCCGGTCGCTGGGTGTGACTTGCAACTTCTGCCACGTCCCCAATCACTACGACCGGGAAGACTCGACGTGGAAGCAGGTTGCCCGGGACATGTCGGCGATGGCGGCGCGGATCAACCAGGAGCTGCTCCCGGCCGTGCCTAACCTCAAGGGGCCAAACCCCGTCGTGAACTGTACCACCTGCCATCGCGGCCAGGTGAAGCCGGCCACGAACCTCGATGAGGCCGGCGCCAAATGACGTAACCCAGGCGGTACCATGTCTCCACCAGTCCGGCGAATTACCGCAATTGTCGTGGCGTGTGCCGTCGCGATCGGCATCGTCCGGTTGCTCGAGGAGCTGGCAAATCAGGTCACGATGCCGACGGGGCTCGACCCGACAAATCTCGACCAGGTGAAGATCGCCCTTGAGCGTGGCGAATTCCCGTTTGCTTCGCTGGTGCTGGTCTTGTCGGGCTGGCTGCTCGCGGCGTACGTCGGCAGTCGGATCTCGATGCGGATTGCCCACGCGCGCGGCGCGACCTGGATCTTCGCCGCGATCTTCACCGCCGTCATCGTCCACGATCTCATGACCCTGCCGCACCCCACCTGGATGTGGATCGGTGGCGTGCTCGGCGTACCACTGGTTGCCCTCGGCGCCGCGGGGCAGAGCATCACCGTTCGCGGACTCTGATCGCGAGCGGTGGCGCCGGTATTGGCCAAGCGGTATTCTCCAGTGTTGCGGTCCCCGACATTTAATTCTTTTCATCTGGAGCCTGACGCCATGACCCGTCGCCTGGTCGCATGCCTCACCCCTGTTGCGTTCATTGGTGTTCTGTCACTCGCCGGGTGCGGTGGAACTCCCGCCGCGAAGACGATTCCCACCGAAATCACCGTTGCGGATTTCGCCGTGACTGCACCGGCGACGATCGCAGCCTCGTTGGTCACGTTCAACGTCACGAACACCGGCAAGGAACCGCATCAGGCGGCCATTGCCCGCCTCGATTCCGGCAAGACGATGGCGGATTTTCAGGCGGCCATGAAGGAAACGAAGGGGCCGCCGCCGAGCTGGATTGTGTGGATGGGTGGTGCGCTGGCCGCGCCAGGTGCACCGACGAGCCAGATCGCCATCGATCTCCAACCAGGGACGTACGTCTGGTATTGCACCGTTCCATCGCCGGACGGTGTGCCGCATGTGATGAAGGGAATGGTCGCTGCAATGACCGTGACGGCGGCAACTGGCGCGGTAACGCCGGCGCCAGTCGCCGACATCAGTGTCACGATGAAGGACTACCAATGGGATATGTCGACTCCGCCCACGACCGGGAAGCACATGATGAAGATTGTGGTTGACGCCGGGTCGCAAGTGCACGAGATGGTTCTGGTGAAGCTCGCGGCCGGAAAGACGGCGCAGGATTTCGTTGGCTGGGCGATGAAGATGGATGGTCCACCGCCGATCGAGCAGCTGACCGGAGTCGCCGGAATGCAGGCGGGTCAGGTCAATTACCTCCCGGTCGAATTTGGGGCGGGCACGTACGCCATGGTGTGCTTTGCGCCTGATGCAAAGGATGGTCAGCCGCACGTGGCGCACGGGATGGTGAAGGAGTTCACGGTCCAGTAGTCTTCGCGTTCATCATGCGCATCCTCCGCATCGTTCTTTTTGCCTGGATCGTCACCGATTGCGGAGTGGCGCTTGGCTGGTTGCTGGGCTCACCGCTCGGGCGCCAGACATCGTTCATGGCCAGCGTGGTGGTTGGGACGCTGGCCATCTTGCTTGCCGTGAAGCTCCTGGCGCGTCGAGATTGGCTCAATCCCGAACGCCGCCGCGGCGCATCGATCGGTGGACTTTGCGGTTTCGCCGTCGCGGCATCGTTCGCCTGGGTGAATGTTGACCAACCACTCACGGCACTGCTGTTGTTCGGCATTGTCGGCGTTTCGATGATCCTCGGCGCGGGACCGAGCGCTGCGTGACGAGGCGACATACACATCGGGAGAATTTGTGAAATACCGCACGCTGGTCCTGCTGACATTTCTCGCCGCGCCTGCACTCTCCGCGCAGCTCAAGCCGGTACCGGCACCGAATGCGGCTGACCGTGCCAACGTCGAACGGCTCGAGCGATCGCTGGCTCACGACTCAATGGAAGGCCGCGGCACTGCGACACTCGGCAGCACCAAGGCCGCGCGCTTTCTGGCCAATGAGATGAAGAAGGTTGGCTTGGTGTCCGCTGGCGATAGTGGATTCTACCAGCGAGTACCGATGTTCATGCCGTTGCCGCGGCCGGCGGATACTTCGGCTGCAGGCCGCGGCAATACCAATCCCGTTCCTGGCGGCCGAGGTGGTACGCGGGTAATCACCGCGCCCCGCGCGCCCGACCCGGAGGCGTGCCAGCCGCGCGATTCGCGTGGTGGCTCGCTCTATCCGGCGCAAAAGACCGCGTATGACTCGCTCATGCGGATGTATCTGGCCCGTGCCGCGCGCGGCGACACGATCGATTCGTTGCCAGTCGGCGGTCGGGGGCGTGGTGGCGCACCGGGCGGCGGTGGGCGGGGAGCTCAGGCCCCAGTCGCGCGTCCGACTCGCCTGCCGTCGCTCGCCGATCTCGACACGGTTCCGATGGAACGTCGTCGCAACGCCGT
Source organism: Gemmatimonadota bacterium (assembly GCA_025360265.1). GTDB lineage: Bacteria > Gemmatimonadota > Gemmatimonadetes > Gemmatimonadales > GWC2-71-9 > Palsa-1233. The sequence continues at coordinate 5,993 of JANYCP010000348.1, read as the reverse complement.
CAATGTTGTCGGCATGATTCCGGGTAGTGATCCGGTGCTCAAGAACGAAGTGATCCTGGTATTGTCTCACTACGATCATCTCGGCATGCGCGCGCCAGCCACGCCGGGCGGCGACTCGGTATTCAACGGCGCCGATGATGATGCCGCCGGTACCGTGGCTGTGCTAGAGATCGCACGCCTGCTCAAGAAGTCTGGTTCGCCGAAGCGGACCATCGTCTTCGCAAACATGACCGGTGAAGAAACCGGTTTGATCGGCACCAACTGGTTCATCGCGCATCCGGCGTTTCCGCTCACCCAGATCGTTGCGGGATTCGAGATCGAGATGATCGGACGTCCGGATTCGCTGGCCGGCGGACCGGGGAAGGCATGGCTCACGGGCTACGAAAGGTCGACGATGGGCGATATGCTCAAGCAGTACGGCATCGCCATCGTTCCCGATGTTCGTCCGACGCAATCGTTCTTCACACGCAGCGACAATATCGGTCTCGCGCGTCGCGGCATCGTGGCACACACACTGTCGACGTTCAACCTGCATACGGACTACCATCAGTTGTCGGATGATGTCGATAAGGTCGATTTTGATCACATGACGGCGGTGATTCACTCGGGCGCGGAGGCAGTGCGTCATCTTGCCGACGGACCGAAGCCCGAGTGGCACACTGGCTGCAGCCCGCAAGCGCCAGCGCAGGGCGGGCGCGGCGCCGGCGGTCGATGACTGAACACGCGTTGCTCGGCGCGGCGCTGATCTTCGTCGCCGCGCTGCTGTATAGTGCGGTGGGGCACGCCGGTGCATCAGGATACCTGGCTGTGATGGCGCTGATTGATACCGCACCGGCGCAAATGCGATCCACCGCGCTCATCCTCAACATTGCAGTTGCTGCGATCGGCACCGTGCAATTCATTCGCGCGGGTTACTTCCGCTGGTCACTCTTCTGGCCATTTGCCCTCGGCTCGATTCCGGCCGCATATTTCGGCGGTCAGCTCACGCTGCCCGGCAACTGGTATCGCATCGTCGTTGGTGTGGTGCTGCTGCTTTCCGCGCTGCGCTTTGCGATTACGATGCGCGCGCCGGATCAGGCAATGCGTCAGGTACCGTTGCCGCTCGCGCTGCTGATTGGTGCAGCACTCGGTTTTCTCGCCGGGCTCACCGGCCTGGGCGGCGGGATCTTTCTGAGTCCGGTGCTGCTCATCGCCGGCTGGGCCAACTTGCGCACCACGGCGGCGACATCGGTCACATTCATTCTCGCCAACTCGATCGCGGGATTGCTGGCGAAGCCAGCGGCGATTCATGGGGTGCGGGATATCGCACCGGCCTGGATCGTCGCGGCAGTGGTCGGCGGACTGATCGGATCGCATCTGGGGAGCAAGCGGTTGCCGAGCTCGGCACTGCGCGCGGTGCTCGCGGTAGTTCTCGTGGCGGCGGGGTTGAAACTGGTGATCCAGTAGGGGCGCGGCATGCCCGGCCCTTACGCAGGTATGGCTTGTGGCCTATGATCTCGCGATCCCCCATCGCACCTGGAGATTCCCAATGATCACCCGTACACTCGTCGGATCGGCTATTACCGCGTTGGCGCTAGTTGCCTGCGGACCGCAGGCACCGGCCGCGCCGCCCGCGCCCGATGCCGCCGCGATCCGCACCGCACTCGACCAGGAAGTGGCGAAGTTCGGGTCGATTCTCGAAAAGAAGGACGCCGCCGGCGTGGCGGCGGCGTTCGCCGCTGATGCCACCTGGATCCTGCCAGATGCGACGACGTCGGTCGGCACCGCCGCGATCGAGGCGGCCGCGAAGGCGTTCTTCAGCTCGTACGAGTCGATGAAGGTCGAGTCGAACGGCATCGACAAGCTGATCGTCCTCAGCGACAGCACTGCGTTCACGTCCTCACACGACGTGTATACCGTGACGATGAAGGGGAAAAAACCCGAACATCGCCAGAATCCATACGCGGATTACTGGGTGAAGACTGCTGGCGGCTGGAAGATCGCATATGAAATCAATGCGGACGGGCCGATGCCGGCGGCGAAGAAGCCGTAAGGGTCGTTGGTCGTTGGTCGTTGGTCGTGAGTCGTTGGTGGGGCCTGCACAGCAGCCCCGCAACGACTCATGACTAGCGACTAGTGACTTGTTCCACTTCGAGCAACCGGACCTTCCGCCACAACCCACCGCCGTACCCGCCGAGCTTGCCGCCAGTGTTGACCACACGATGACATGGGATGATGATCGCCATGCGGTTGCGACCGTTGGCGCTGCCCACGGCGCGGACGGCCTTCGGATTCTTCACAGCACGGGCAATGTCGCCATAGGAACAGGTCTCGCCATAAGGAATCGCGAGCAGGGCATTCCAAACGGACAGTTCGAACGGTGTTCCGCGCAGCACGAGCGGCACGGTGAATTTCTTGCGCCTGCCGGCGAAATACTCCTCGAGTTCGCGAAAGAGTTTGGTGAGATGCGGATGGTCACCAGCGACGACTGGTCCGTGGAACCAGCGGCGCAGCGTGGGTGCCTGCTGCTTGAGTCGGGCGATGTCGCCGAACTCGAGCAGTACCACGCCTTCCTCGACCGCCGCGGCGACCATGGTGCCGAGCGGCGTGTTGCACGTTGCGGCGATCACCGGCTCGCTGCCGCGTGCCCGTCCCGGAGGGGCGCCGACCAATCGCGAGAACGCGTCACGAAATCCACTATGGGACTCCCAAGCTGAATCGATGATGACCCGATCGAGTGATTCGCCGCTGCGAAGCCGCTGCTGCGCGACGGCGAGTCGGCGGGCGCGTAGCCAGGCATGAAACGTCATGCCGAATTCGCGGCGGCAATGGCGGCGCACTCGCACGGGATCGAAACCGCGTGCAGTCAGCGCACTGTCGCTCACTTTTGCGGCACCAGATGCGTCGACAAACTCGACGATCTGTTGCCACCACGCCGGCTCGCTCGCCTGCTGGTCCGGCTTGCAGCGAAGGCAGGCCCTGAAACCTGCCTCGCGGGCAGCGTCGAGCGTGGCGAAGAAGATGCGATTCTCGGGGCGCGCCGGGCGTGATGGACAGGTTGGCCTGCACGCGATGCCCGTTGTCTTGATGGCGACGATGAACAGACCGTCCCACGCGGGGTCGCGTCGGGCGACAGCGCCGAGAAGGGTCCGGCGTGACGGAAGTTGAGCGGCGATTTGCATGGGGCGCAGTCTAGCGGGCGGGGTCATGGCAGTGCCACCGGGAATTGGACGGTCAATCGGGATGGCAGCTATCTTTTCCGCCATGCCCGAAGAGCGCCGTCTGCAGGTCTACCAGACCGATCAGGTACGAGTCACTTTCGACCCGAATCTCTGCCAACACTCCGGCATCTGTCTCGGCGCGCTGCCTGCCGTGTTTGACGTGCAGCGCAAGCGGTGGATTCAGCCGGACAAGGCACCGGCCAATGCGGTGATGGCCGCGGTGGCACGATGCCCATCTGGCGCACTGCAATCCCACCTGGTGACCTCGGTCATACGGTCGGTCCCGCGCCCCGACGGTTCCGGCTGATTCACTGCGGCGTGTAGTTGAACTCCTTCGCCACCTGGAACTTGCCGTTGAGGAACAGCTCCACCTGATACGACCCCTTGGTCCACTTCGCTCCCGACGCGAAGCGCAGGCCAACGTACGAGAATCCGCTGGTGTCCGGGGCGCCGGCCTTGGCCCCGGTCGAATCCAATGTCGCATTCTTCATGCGAATCCTGGCGCTGACGTCGTCGCCGGCCGTGAGATAAATCCCCTTGGCGGACACGAGGATGGAATCGCCCACCTTGAACTGCGTCGACACACCGCCGAAAATCATGTCACGTCGGTCGAGGCCGTGACCGATGTCGAAGGCAGCGATATGGGCCACCTTCGGCATATTGCTCAGCTGTGTCGCCCCGGCGCCGGTCGCGAGCGCTGCCGCGGTGGCGTCGTCGAAGTCCGAGCTTCGCGCGCCCTTGCGGCCGCAGGCGGTCAGGGTGACCAGGGCAATGATCAGACAAGTGGCGTATCGCATCGTGGGCATCTGGGTCGAAGTTGGCGGGAGTCGTCGGTGACTCCCTCGCGAGGAAGCTACAAGGGGGAGGCCGGATGGCAATAAGACTGGCGGTGTTTGACGTCGCCGGGACCACGGTGCGGAGCGGTGGCGGGGCGGTGCAGCGGGCGATGCGTTCCGCGATTGGCGCCGCCGGGCTCGAACTGCGCGAGGGCGCCATGGCCGGGGTGACCGGCATGTCCAAACCGCAGGCAATCCGGACGCTGCTCGAGGGACATGGCCGGATGGAGTTGATCGAGCGAACCGACGCGATCCACGCCGACTTCGTCGTCCGGATGCGGCGATACTACCGGGACGATCCCGGTGTGGCAGCGGTGGATGGCGCGGTGCAAACCTTTTCAGTGCTGCGCGATGCCGGCATTCTGGTCGCGCTCGACACAGGTTTCTCCCGCGTCATTCTCGACGAGGTGCTTGCGCGACTCGAATGGAATGGTTCCGGCAGTCCGATCGACGCCACGATCAGCAGCGATGAAGTGAAAAGGGGGAGGCCGCATCCGGACATGATCGATGCGTTGCGGGAGCGTGTCGGCGGCGTCGCTCCCTCGGAAGTCGTCAAGATCGGCGATACACCGATTGATCTCTATGAAGGCACGATGGCGAAATGCGGGCTGGTCGTCGGTGTGCTGAGTGGCGCGCACGATCTTGATTCGATGATGCAGCATCCGAACGATGCGTTGATTGGTTCGGTGGCGGATCTGCCGAGGTTGCTGCGCGAGCGGGGGCTGTTATAGACGCAACGGGCGTGAGGTACCAGTCGGGGCTCTCGCCCCGCGTTCATCCCACACCGTTGTCTTTCCCAATGCGACGCTCCTTCACCGCCGCCTTCCGGAGCAAGTACTCGATCTGACTGTTGAGCGAGCGCAACTCGTCGGCCGCCCACGCTGCGATCGCGGCGTGCAACTCGGGCTCAAGACGGAGCAGGAACGGCTTGCGCTCGGCCATGGGCCTAGTAGATCGAACCGGTGTTGACCACGGGCTGCATCGGTTGTTCCGCGCAGAGCGTGACAAGCAGGTTCGACACCATCGCCGCCTTGCGCTCTTCATCGAGCGTCACGATCCCCTTCTCGACGATGCTCTTGAGCGCCATCTCCACCATGGTGACTGCCCCTTCGACGATCAGGCCCCGAGCGGCGATGATGGCACTCGCCTGCTGACGACGGAGCATTGCGTTGGCGATTTCCGGCGCGTAGGCGAGATGCGAAATGCGCGCTTCCATCACCTTCATGCCGGCCTTTTGCAGTCGCGCCTGTACCTCACTGGCGAGCTGATCGGAAATCTCGGCCGCATTGTGGCTGAGCGAACGTTCACCCTCAGCGTGCGCGTCGTACGGATAGCTGGTGGCAAGCGTACGCACCGCTGACTCACTCTGCACCCGTACGTAGTCTTCGTAGTTGTCGACTTCGAACATCGCTTCGGCTGAATCGAAGACCTGCCACACGACAATCGCTCCGATCTCGATCGGATTGCTGTTCTTGTCGTTCACTTTGAGCTTGGCGGTCTCGAAGTTTCGCACCCGCAGCGAAATCGACCGCTTCAGGAAGAACGGATTGGACCACCAGAGACCGGGCCCGCGGACCGTTCCGACGTAGCGGCCGAACAGGGTGAGCACCTTGGCCTGGTTCGGTTGCACGGAATAGAAACCGGGCGCAATCAGCAGCAGACAGAAGCCGAGGATCAGGCCGCCGACGATCCGGATGATGTCGTTGGCGGCAGCGCCAGTTCCGACCAGGTAAATCGCGCCGCCCGCGACCAGGACCAGCCCGAGTACCGCTGGAATGCCGTTGACTGCCTTGCGTTCGATTTCGTTTGCCACGATTCCGTCCGGGTGTGTGACATCAAAATGATATCACTTTGGTATTGAAATGCAAATGGGAGACCCCCTCACCCCGACCCCCATCCCCCACCTACCTTCCCCCGGTGCACTTCCGATCGCTTCTCCCGATCGTCCTGTTCGCCG
>JANYCP010000321.1 GCA_025360265.1 Gemmatimonadota bacterium | reverse complement strand
GGATGCGCCGACCGCGGCCGATTGGCTGGCAAGCGTTGACGAGGAAGAGCTTGCATCGGCACTGCGCAACCACGCCGACGAACCCCGGGCGAAACGAATGGCTCGCGAGTTCCTCCGCCGGAGGGAGAATGCACCATTTGTCACAAGCGATGACGTGGTGAATGCCGTTCGTGCCGTTCTGGGTCCGCGGAGCGGTCCCGGCGACTTCGCCCGGATCTTCCAGGGAATCCGGATCTCGGTCAACGACGAGCTTGACGGCCTTGAGCGCGCGCTGCCGGTATTTCGGGAGTCGCTGTCGGAGGGCGGGACCCTTGCGGTGATTAGTTATCATTCGGGCGAGGATCGGCTGGTGAAGGGAGCGTTTCGCGCCTGGGAACAGGGCTGCATCTGCCCACCAGGATTGCCGCAGTGTATTTGCGGCAAGACGCCACTCGGATCGGCTACTCCTCGCAAGGCGATCATCCCGCTCGCGGCGGAGATTGCCGGCAATCCGCGCGCACGCAGTGCCAAGCTCCGCTTCTTCCGGGTTCATCATGCAGGTTAGAGGTCGTCACCTTGTCTTCGTCTGGACGGCAGTGTTTCTCGCTGCCGTGGCCGCCATCGTGCTTCGCACGAAGGCCGGCTTCGAGATGCGCACGCGTGTCGACTCACTCGAGGCGCACATGCAGGCGCTCGACGGCATTCGCGGCGACCTTGAAGCAAAAGTCGCCGGCATGAAGAGCCGCTCGGATCTCGCACCCAAGGCGAAGTTGCTCGGCCTGCGGTTCACGTCGGACACCGAATTGCAGATTCTCCCAGTACCGCGCGAACGCTGAATGGCGAAGCCCGCTGCGCGTATCGTCTTTCTCGAAGCTGTGCTGCTGCTCGGCGGTGCGGTGGTTGTCGGCCGGAGTTTCTGGTTGCAGGTGGTCCATCACAAGACCTGGGCGCTCAAGGCGGCCAGTAGTCGAGAGACCGACCGAGACATGCCAGCGCGTCGTGGCAGGCTCTACGACCGGAACGGGCAACCGCTGGCGGTGAGTCACGAACAGTATCGGGTCAAGATCTCGCTCAATCGGGTGCGCGACACGACGGCTCTGCGGGCACTGGTGCTCAACCTGCCAAAGCTGAGCCGTGCGCGTGTGGACGAGCAGTTCGCCAAGCCCTATCCAAACTTCCAGGGTCCGTTCGGTGCGGAAGACATTGAGCCGATTCGCGGCGTGCGTGGCGTGCGACTCGAACGCCTCTACTCGCGCCAATATCCGATGAAGTCGCTCGCCGACCGCGTCCTCGGCCGGCTCGCTCGTGACAGTGTGGTTGGCATTGAGGGGTTGGAGCGCGTGCTCGACACATTGTTGCAGGGACAGGCTGGTCGTGAGCATTTCCTGCTTGACTCGAAGGGGAATTTGTTGCCGGCGCCAGGCGCGACAGTGGTCGACCCAGTTGCGGGCCATGACGTGACACTCACCATCGACGCCGACATGCAGGGAATCGCTGAGGGGGCATTGGATCAAGCGGTCAAGGACAATAAAGCGCGGGGCGGCGACGTGGTGGTCGTCGATGTCCACACCGGCGAGATCTATGCGATCGCGTCGCTGCGACGGGATACGATCGGTGGGAGTATGGTCTCGACCACGTCGGCGATCGTCGAGCCATTCTCACCGGGATCGACGTCGAAGCTGTTTACCGTTGCAGCGATGCTCCGATTCGGGTCGGACACTACGCCGGTGGATGGCGAGAATGGTCATTGGATGATGGATTATGGTAGACCGAAGCTGCGGGCCATTAATGACGTCAGTCATTTGCACGGGCCGGTCACGGTTGGCATGGCGGTGAAGTTCTCGAGCAACGTGGCGATGTCGAAGTTCTCGTTGAAGCTCAAATCGGAGCAGCAATACGAAGCGATCCGCGATTTTGGCTTTGGCACATCCCCCGGCCTTGGTTTTCCCGCCGAGGCACCGGGGAGACTGGTGCGTCCGCCGTGGATCAACTGGAGGCTGACGCAGCCGTCGCTCGCCATGGGGTATGAATGGACTGCGAGCGCACTGCAGCTGGCAATGGGATTCGCGGCGATCGCCAATCATGGCACCTTGATGACGCCGAGCCTGATCCGCGAAGTGCGCGACGAGAACGGCGTGGTGACATGGCGGCACCGGCCTGACACTGTGCGCCAAGCGGTGCCGGATTCCATCGCAAGACACATGATGGAATATCTCAGCATGACCGAGGGTAATGGCGGCACCGGCGCCAAGGCACAACTCGATGGGATCAAGGTTCCTGGTAAGACCGGCACGGCCGAGGTGGTTGAGGGGCACCCCGAGGCCGGATATCGCACGTCATTCGTCGGCATTTTCCCCGAGCAGTCACCGCAGATCGTGGTGTACGTCATGGTCGATCGCCCTAACAACGGCCTGAACCATGGCGGTGATGTCGCCGCACCAGTCGTCAAGCAGTTCTTGCTGCAGGCGCTTGCGTCGACCCGCAGCCCGCTTGATCGCACCTTGCTCACGCAGGCCACTGCACCACGCACCGTGCAAGTACCCGATCTTGATTCGACGCCGGTACGTCGCGTCGCTTTTCCGGTTGGAGCTGCCCATGGCGGGGCAGTACTCGCCGTGGTGCCGAGCGTCGCCGGGCAATCGCTACGCGGGGCTGTGGCGCTGCTCGAACGCGCCGGTTTTCAGGCGCGCGTCGTGGGCCGCGCGCGTGTCAAGGGCACCACACCGTCGGCCGGCGACTCGCTGCCGCGCGGGACGGTCGTCACCGTGCGCGCCGACTCGGGCCAATGAATCTTCAACTGCTGATCAAGGCGCTGCGTCGTCAGGATCTGGTCGTCGTGGCGCCCACGGCAGACGTTGAACTTGACCGGATCGACGTCGACTCGCGCAGCGTGAAGCCGGGCACGCTTTTCATGGCGCTTCGCGGTTCTGCGGTTGACGGCCACACCTTCATTCCACAGGCCGTGGGCAACGGGGCGAGTGCGCTGCTTGTCGAACAGGCCGTCACCGCAATGGTGCCGATGGTGGTGGTGCGTGATGGACGGCGTGCTGCGCAGATCGTGGCCGAGACGTGGTACGATCGTCCGACGCGACAGATGCAGTTGGTGGGGATTACGGGTACGAATGGAAAAACCACCACCACGGCGATGATGCGTCACCTGCTCAATCGCGAGGGCGACGCCGGCAGCATCGGGACGCTCGGCGCCTTCGATGCGAATGGCGAGCGGGTCAAATCGTCGGCAGGTTCGCTCACCACGCCGGGGCCGCTCGACCTGCAGGCCACCTTTCGCGGACTCTTCGATCGCGGCGTGCGACACGTCGCGATGGAGACGTCGTCACACGCGCTTGATCAGGGACGCCTGGATGGACTGGCATTCGCCGCTGGCATTTTCACGAATCTCACGCACGAACATCTCGACTATCACCTGACGCTGGACGCATATCTCGCGGCGAAGCTGCGGCTCGCCGATCTGGTGGTGCCAGACGGGGTGCTTTCGATCAACGCCGACGATGCGGCATGGGGCACGTTGCGCACCGACCGTCGCACGATCGCATGGGGCTCGGCGCGCGATGCCGATCTGCCGGTGACGGATGCTGTGTACAGCTCGTCGGGGTCGCGCTTCACCTTGGGCGGACGTTTCGGTACCCGCGAGGTGAGCATTCCATTTCTGGGCGAATTCAACGTGGCCAATGCGGTGGGTGCAGCGGCGGTGGCACTCGGACTCGGTGAGTCGATTGACGAAGTCGTGGAGCGACTCGCCAGTGCGCCGCAGGTGCCCGGGCGCATGGAGCGGCTTGCTGATAAACCGTTCACCGTGCTTCGCGACTATGCCCACACCCCCGACGCCTATCAGCGTGTGTTCTCGATGCTGCGCCCGCTCATTCCGGGAAAGTTTTTCATTCTCTTTGGTTGTGGCGGAGAGCGCGATGCCGCCAAGCGGCCGATCATGGGCAAGATCGCGGCGGACTTCGCCGACCGGGTCATCGTGACGTCCGACAATCCGCGCCGTGAGGACCCGGAAAAAATCATCGACGACATCGTCGCTGGGATGCCTGCGGGTTCGTTCGATCGAATCTTCGATCGTGAGGAAGCGATTGCGCACGCGCTCAAGGCGGCACGTCCTGGTGATACTGTGTTGCTGGTTGGCAAGGGGCATGAGACGTACCAGATCGAGGGGACCAACTACCGCCATTTCGACGAGCGAGAAATCGTGGCGTCGCTGCTTGCATGACGCCATCACGCTTTCCGGATCAATGGGTGCGAACCGCACTCGGCATCGGTGGATCTGCTGACATCACCTATCACACCATCGTCACCGACACGCGCACGCTGTCACCGGGTGCGCTCTTTGTGGCACTCAGCGGCGAGCGGTTCGATGCCCACGACTTCCTGGCCGCCGCCCGTGACGCCGGTGCCACTGGCGCTGTGGTGCGGCGCGGGACGCCTGCCCTCGCGGGCCTGCTTTTCTATGAAGTAACTGACACACTGCACGCGCTTGGCGATCTCGCGGCCGCGCAGCGTGACCGGTGCAGCGGTCCGGTGATCGGGATCACTGGCCAGAACGGCAAGACGTCCACCAAGGAAATGATTGCCGCCGTACTGGCGACTCGGTGGCGGGTGCACAAGACGCGCGCGAACGACAACAACCTCGTCGGCGTTCCGCTCACCATCCTGCAGGCGCCGGCCGATACCGAGGCACTCGTGGTCGAGGCTGGCGCGAACCTGCCGGGCGAGATCCCGCGCTATCGGGAAATTCTTCGGCCCGACATCGCCGTCGTACTGAACGCCGGTGCCGGGCATCTCGAAGGGTTTGGCTGCGTCGAGCGGGTAATCGAGGAAAAACTCTCGCTGTCCAAGGACGTACCACTGGCGATTGTCGGCACGGAGCCGCCGTCGCTCGCTCCGGGGGCCAGGGCGCGTGCGCGCCGAGTGATCACTGCCGGACTCGCTGGTGCGGATATCGTGCCGGACTCGGTTGCAGTAGGCGCGGACGGACGGCCGGTGGTGTCGGTTGATGGCCATCGCTTCACGCTGGCGGCTCGAGGAATGCATCAGGCAGGCAACGCGATGTTCGCCTGGGCGATTGCCCGCGAGCTGCAGCTTGATCTCGGTGCGGTCGCTGCGGCACTCGAGCAGTTTTCCGTTCCGGGCGGACGGGGCGAACTGTCGCAGCACGATGGCCTGACCGTGGTGAATGACAGCTACAACGCCAATCCGCAATCGTTTGCGACGGCGATCGCGCTGGCTCGCGAGCTGCGGCCGGGCCGCCGCCTGGTGTTCGTTGCCGGGAGCATGCGCGAGCTGGGTGCCCATGCGGATGGACTGCATGGTGAGGTCGCCGGCTGGTTGGCAACGCTCGCGCCCGACGTGCTGGCTCTGGTGGGTGACTTCGTCCCGGCGTTCGCGGAGCATCGCAGCCACTTTGCCGGTACGTTGATCGAGGCGCCCGACGCGATGTCGATGGGGCCGATGCTCGCTGCCGTGTTGCGTGGTGACGAATTGGTGGTCCTGAAGGGTTCTCGTGGTGTGACGCTCGAACGTATTCTTCCCGCGATTCTCCCGCACGCGGCCGAGGCCTGAGGTCGGATGCTCTACTACCTGTTTGCTCCGCTCGGGAAGAAGTACCTGATCTTCAACCTGTTTACCTACATCTCATTTCGTGCCGCAGGGGCGATGGTCACCGCACTGCTGATCGCCTTCGCCCTCGGTCCGTGGATCATCCGCAAGTTGCGGGAGCACAAGGTGGGACAGGTGATCCGCGCTGAAGGGCCGGCCAGTCATCAAGCGAAGCGCGGCACGCCGACCATGGGTGGCTTGATCATCATCGCCGCGACCGTGATCCCGACACTGCTCTGGGCACCGCTCAATAATCGGTTCGTGATCGTGACCGTCGTTTCGATGCTCTGGACCGGCGCGATCGGATTCTTCGACGACTACCTCAAGGTGGTGGAAGGGCGATCGCGCGGGCTGGTCGCGAAGTGGAAGCTTGCCGGCCAGGTACTCTTCGGCGTGACACTGGGACTGATGCTGCTCAAGTGGCCAGTCGTCGCAGCCGGGACGGTGCCGGCGGCCGCCACGACGGTGCCGTTCTTCAAGTACCTGGTGGTGGTGTTTGTGCCGGCGGTATACGTGCTGTTCGTGACTGGCGTCGTGACCGGCTTCTCCAACGCCGTCAACCTCACCGATGGACTCGATGGCCTCGCCACCGGCCTGTCCATTATCGCGGCGGCCGCGTTCGCATCGTTTGCCTATCTGCTCGGGCGCGTCGATGCCACGAGTTATCTCAACCTTTTCTACTTGCCGGGATCGGGCGAACTCGCCGTCTTCTGCGCGGCGCTCATGGGCGCGTGCCTCGGATTCCTCTGGTTCAACTCATTTCCAGCGCAGGTCTTCATGGGTGACACGGGGAGCCTGGCGATTGGCGGATCATTCGCCACCGTGGCCATCCTGCTCAAGTCGGAGTTCCTCCTGGTGATCATTGGCGGCGTGTTTGTCGCGGAAGCGGCCTCCGTGATGGTCCAGATCGGCACGTACAAGTACAATCGTCGCACGCGCGGCCGCGAGTATGCCGACAGCCATCGCGTCTTCCGCATGGCACCCTTGCATCACCACTTCGAAAAACTTGGCTGGGCCGAATCCACCGTGGTCGTTCGGTTCTGGATTCTCGGCATCTTCTGCGCCCTCGTGGCGCTGGCGACGCTCAAGCTGCGATGAGTCGGATCGACGACTGGCGCGCCTCCGGGCGCGAGGTCAGCGTTGCCGGACTGGCGCGTAGCGGGACCGCGGCCACGCGGCTGCTGCGCGCGAATGGTGTGCCCGTTTACGTCTCGGATGCCGGCAGCGGAGAGGTGCTCGTCGAAGCGGCCACGGCGCTTCGCGAAGCATCGGGCGCACCCGTCACGGTGGACATTGGCGGGCACGATCTGGCGCGCATCGCCGCGAGTGCCGCGCTGGTGCTCTCACCAGGAATTCCTCCCGATGCGCCACCCGTCGTCGCCGCCGCAGCGGCGAGTGTGCCGGTGTTCGCCGAAGCACAGTTGGGCCTGAGTGCCATGGCAGAGGTTCCGGCGATCGTGATCACGGGAACGAACGGCAAGACCACCACTACGGCGCTCGTCGATCACCTGCTGCGGGTCGCTGGACGCCGCAGCAGTGCTGCTGGAAATATCGGCAATCCGCTGTCGGCCGTTGCGATGACCGAGCCGCTTCCCGAATGGCTTGCCGTGGAACTCTCGTCATTTCAATTGCACGATTGCCCCGATCTGGCGCCCGTGGTTGGCGTCCTGACCAACCTCGCACCCGATCATCTCGACCGGTATCCGACACTGGCCGCTTACTTCGCGGACAAGGCCCGCATCTTCGCGAACGCCGGCCCCGATTCCATCTGGGTCAGCAATCTCGATGATGTCGATTCGCGTGGCATGATTCGCCGAGTCGCCGGGCGGCACCTTTCGTTTTCAACCGCACCGGGTCACCGTGCCGACGGCTGGTATGACAGGGAAGCCGATCGCCTGGTGCTCGCGGGCCAGCCACTGCTCGACCGCACCGAATTGCCCTTGCTGGGTGATCACAATGTCGCCAATGCACTGGCCGCTGCACTCGCGGTGCACGCCGTCGGTGTGGATCGCGCGCTTATCGGTCAGGGACTGGCAACGTTTCGCGCGCTGCGTCACCGGATGGAGCCAGTGCGCGAGGTCGATGGGGTGTTATGGATCAATGACTCAAAGGCAACAAACGTCGCGTCGACTCGCGTCGCCGTTCAGGCGATGAGTCGTCCGTTTGTGCTGCTGCTCGGCGGTCGGCACAAGGGTGAACCGTACAGCGACCTGGTCGGTCCGCTCTGTCGTCTTGCACTGGCCGTAATCGCATATGGCGAAGCCGGCGACTTGATCGAGCACGATCTCGGTCCCGCCATTCGAGTGGTGCGAGCCACGACGTTCGAGGATGTGGTGGCCAAGGCCAAGGCGTTGGCGACGTCCGGCGCTGCCGTGCTGCTTTCTCCGGCCTGCTCGAGTTACGACATGTTCGACAATTACGAGCAACGCGGCGCGACGTTCCGGGCACTCGTGGAGGAAATGTGAGCACGTCGGTGGTGCGGCATCCGGGAGAATTTCGATGGGAGACGCGGTTGCTTGGGCTCGTTACCCTGATCCTCACCGTGATCGGAATTGCCAGCAGTTACTCGTCGGGCACCTACAAGCAGAAGTGGTTCGACGAGGCCACCCAACAGGGCGTCGCGGCGTTGATTGGCGGTGTGTTGTTCGCGGCTGCGGCGTATGCAGACTATCGCACCTGGCGGAAGCTCGCCCTGCCCATGCTGATCGCGACGCTCGTCGCGCTCCTCGCCATCGGAATTGTCGCAGTTCGTTGGCGGGGCGTGCCAGCACCCGGTGTCGTGGGAAAGATTTTCCCGGCCGTAAAAGGCGCCCATCGATGGATCCAGGCCGGAGCGCGAATTCAAGTCGGCGAGATCGCCCGATTCACGCTCCCGGCCTGGCTCGCGGCGACAGCGGCAACGCTCGGGGCGAGGCTGCGCGACTTCAACACCGGGTTCTTCGTGCCGATCACCGCCGTCGGGCTTGTGTGCGCCCTCGTTGCGCTGGAACCGAGCTACTCAGTGGCGACGACCCTTGGGGTGATCGGCATGACCGTGCTTTTCACGGCTGGAGCCAAGTTGCACCATCTCGCCCTCGCCGCGCTCATCGGATGCGTCGCGCTCGTGCTGGTGCTGAAACTCGACCCCGTGCGACACAAACGGCATGACACATTCAAAGGAAGTGCGATCGAGTGTGTCACTGACACGCAGGAGTGTCAGGCATTGATCGGATTCGGTGGCGGTGGCATCAAGGGCGTCGGATTCGTTAACGGTAGCCAGAAGCTGGGATTTACGGCCGAGGTGTATTCCGACTACATGTTGTCGGTGATCGGCGAAGAGTGGGGGTTTGTTGGCGTCGTGTTCGTCGCCATCTGCTTCGCACTCTTTTGCTGGATGGGATTCCGTATTGCGCTCACCGCACCGGATCCGTTCGGCACCTACCTCGCCTCGGGACTCACCGTTGCGGTTGGCGTGACGGCGTTCATGCATGCGGCGGTGGTCACCTGGTTGATGCCATCAACCGGACTGACGCTGCCGTTCATTTCCGTGGGGCGGGTCTCATTACTGCTCTATCTCCTTTCGGCCGGGGTGCTCGTCTCGATCGGCCGCCAGCGCGGTAAGCCCGCACGCACCAAATGACCACCGTGATGCTGGCGGGCGGCGGGACCGGTGGTCACCTGATGCCGGCGCTTGCTGTTGCCGCGGCAACCGGGGAAGCGCACGCGGGTTGGCATTTTGTCTTCGTGGGAGCCGAGCGGGGGATCGAAGCGCAGGTGTTGCCGCAGCGCGGACTGCGACACCATCTGCTGCCCCTCGAGCCGATCTACCGCCGCCAGTGGTGGCGCAATGTCCGGTGGCCGTTCCTGCTGCCGCAGCTGGTGCGGCGCATCGACGCGCTGCTCGATGCCGAAAAACCGGCGGTCGTGGTTGGCACCGGCGGATATGTGTCGGGGCCGGTATTGTGGCGAGCTGCTCGGCGCGGCATCCCCACCGGCATTCTCGAACTCGATGTCCAACCAGGACTCGCGACCCGGATGCTGGCGAAACGGGTCCGCGAAATCTGGTTGGCGGTGCCCGAGACTCAGCGTGCGCTTCCCGCCAGCGTGCAGGAACGCGCGATCGTGACCGGCGCGCCGATTGTTCCGCCCGACCCGACGCGCCGCGCCGCCGTGATGGCACGGCTCGGCTTCTCCGACGATCGTCCGGTGCTGGTGATCACGGGTGGCTCGCAGGGTTCGCTCGCGATCAACCGGATCGTGGCAGCCTGGCTGCGCGGTGGTGGCGCAGGGCAGGCCCAGGTGCTTTGGTCAACGGGGCGGGCGACGCATGCCGAATTCGCGTTCCTGCACAACCCGCCGCACATTCACGTGTTGCCATTCATCGATCCAATGGCGGATGCATGGTCGGTTGCGGATGCATGCGTTGCGCGTTCCGGAATGATGACCCTCGCCGAACTCTGTGCCTGGGGGATTCCATCGGTGCTAATTCCACTGCCAACGGCTGCGGCTGATCACCAGATGTTGAATGCCCGCGCCATGTCGTCGTCGGGCGCGGCGTTGATGCTCAATCAGGAGGGGCTCGACGCCACGCAGTTTGGCAAAACCGTCAACGAGCTCCTTGGCGATCGAAGCACGCTCGCCACAATGTCCGCCGCGGCGCGAGGGCGCTCTCGGCCCAATGCGGCCCGGGAAATTGCAATCAGGGTTAGTCGACTCGCTGGGGGCACTGCATGAATCGTCGAGAACTGATCAGCGCTGCTGCAGCATGGTCGGGTGCAGCTCGATTCGGCTGCAGTTACGGCGCCGCAGTTGCGCCAGGTGCCCGAATCGAGCTGCCCTCGCCCATGCGGGGACGCCAGGCGAGCCTGGACCGCATCGGCCTTGAGCTCTACTCCGTCCGCGACGCGATGCGTGCCGATCCCGACGGCACCTTGGCCAAGGTCCGCGACATGGGATACGCCGATCTCGAGTTGCTCTGGTCGTTCAACAACTTCGGCCGCACTCCGCAGCAGGTGCGCGAGACGCTCAAGGCCCTCGGCCTCCGCGCCCCGTCGGCGCACATTGCGCCGGAAACGCTGCTCAAGAACTGGGACCAGAGTCTCGATACAGCCAATCTGCTCGGCCACCAGTATCTGATTGTGCCGAGTCTGCCATCCGATACCAACAAGTCGCTGGATCGGTGGCGAGCCTGGGCCGACACCTTCAACAAGGCCGGCGAGGCGGCACGGAAGGCGGGGTTGTGGTTGGCGTTTCACAACGAACCCGACCATCAGCACGCCATCGATGGGAAGATCCCCTACGATCTGTTCGTCGAGCACACCGATCCCGCGTTCGTGCGGCTCCAGCTTGATGTCGGCAACATGATGGTAGGCGGCGGTGACCCACACGCGTATCTCGCGGCGCACGCCGACCGCTATTGGAGCTTCCACCTCAAGGACGTGAGTTCGGATCGGAAGCACGACACCGAACTGGGGACCGGGGTGTTTGATTTCAAGAAGTTCCTCTCCTCGGTCAAGGATCTCGCCAGGAAGCCATGTTATGTGGAGCAGGAGCGCTCGCCCGACCCGCTGGCGAGCGCGCGGCGTAATTGTGGATATCTTCGCGCTCTCAGATTTTAGGGTGAGGCCGCGACTTTAGTCGCGGACCGTATATCTTCTGATCGTGCCCGCACTGTTCGACCCCAACGATCCGCGTCCCATCCACTTTCTCGGCATCGGCGGTGCCGGGATGAGCGCCCTCGCGCTTGCCGCGCTGCGTCGAGGCGTGTCTGTCACCGGCTGTGACCTCGACGATACCGCGTTTTCCGATCTTCGCGCCGCAGGCGCTGCCGTTGAGATCGGTTTCGACGTTGCCCACTTGATTGGCGTGCGCGCCGTCGTCGCGACGGCCGCCGCATCACTCGATCATCCAGAACTACAGGCGGCTCGCAAAGCCGGGTTGCCGATCGTCTTCCGCAAGGAGGCGTTGGCAAAGCTCGTCAACGGCACCACACTGGTTGCGATCGCCGGCACGCACGGCAAGACGACGACGACCGTCATGACCACCGAAGCGCTCCGCGCCGGAGGCCTGCATCCGTCAGGGCTTGCCGGTGGCCGCGTCAGCAGTTGGGGCGGCAACGCACTGCTCGATGGCGACGCACTCTTTGTAGTGGAAGCCGACGAATACGATCAGGCGTTCCTGACCCTTGAGCCCACCGTCGCCGTCGTCAACAACGTCGAAGCCGATCATCTGGAGTGCTATGGTTCCCTTGAAGCGCTCGAGGCGGCATTCGTTACCTTCGCCGGTCGGGCGCGTCGTGCATTGATCGGCACGGCCGATACCGGAAGCGATCGGGTCGCCAACGCGCTGAATGGACCGGTGTGGCGATTTGGCATCGACCGCGCCGATCTCACCATCGCCGTTCGCGAACTGGGGCCAGAAGGCTCGATCGCTGATGTAACGCTACCAGATGAATCCACGGTCCGACTCGTCCTCCGCGTGCCCGGCGTGCACAATCTTCGCAACGCGACCGCCGCGCTCGGCGTTGTCGTCGCGCTTGACGCCGATGTGAATGCAGCGCTCGACGCACTTAAACACTTTGGCGGGGTTGGCCGTCGTTTTGAGCGGCTTGGCGAAGAAAGCGGCGTGATGTTCGTCGACGATTACGCCCACCATCCGACGGAACTCGCCGCAACGCTCGCCGCGGCACGCCAGGCGTATCCTGAGCGCCGCCTTGTCGCCGTATTCCAGCCGCACCTCTACTCGCGGACGCTGGAACACGGCGAAGCAATGGGGCGCGTGCTTGCGGCTGCCGATGTTGTTGTCGTCGCCGATGTCTACGGTGCCCGCGAGCAACCGATGGCCGGCGTGACCGGCAAGCTGGTCGCCGACGCCGCCACCGCCGCCGGTGCACTGGTGTTGTATGAACCGGCGCGCGAACAACTCGCTCTGGAAACCGCCGCGCTGGTTCGTGACGGCGACGTGGTGATCACGCTCGGTGCCGGAGATGTAACGCGAGTGGGACCTGAAGTGCGCGCATTGTTGAGGACGCGATGAAGATGCCCTGGCGTCGCGTGCTGGTTGTGGGTGCGGTGCTGCTTGTCGTGGCCGCCGTCGCGTTCACGCCAACACTCTTGCGACGGCTGACGTTCTTCCGGGTGCGTCAAGTAGAAATCGTCGGCACCCGTTACTTGGACGAACGCGAGGTCGTTCGTTTCCTCGCGTTGCCCATCACCGCAAGCACATTCGACCCTCTCGAACCGGCTCGCCGTGCGGCGCAGTCTGTTCCCGGCGTCCTGGCGGCTACCATTGTGCGCCGCCTCCCCGGCACGCTGCGCATCACGTTGCGTGAGGCGTCACCCGTGGCCCTCACTGCGCTGACAGACCGCCTCGCGCTGATGGACTCCGCGGGCGCCGTGCTGCCCTTTGACCCCACCCGTGTACCGGCGCAGCTGCCGGTTGCGACCCATGACTCGAGTGTCGCGGCGCTCCTGGCTCGCGTGAAGCGAGCCGATCGCGCGCTCTACGAACGCATTGACACCGCGGAACTCGATCACGGTGATGTGGTGTTTACTGTAGGGACCCGGCGAATCCGGCTGCGGCCTGAGGCTGGTCCGAATGTGTTGCACGGCGTGAGCGCGGTGATCGACAACTTGAACACGAGTGGCAGACCGTGGCGCGGCATCGACGCGCGGTATCCCAACCGCGTGTTTGTCGAGAAGGGTGCCGCATGAGTGTTCCGGTGCAGCGACTGGTGGCAGCGATCGATCTGGGCAGCAGCAAGGTCACTGGCATCATTGGCGAAGTGACGGGCGACTCCCGGTCGTGGGGGCTCCGCATTCTCGGCATCGGTATCGAGCAAACGACGGCAGTGCGCCGCGGCGCGATTCGCGACTTCGAGGAAACAGTTCGGGCGATCAATCGTGCGATGAAAGGCGCGGAGCAGGTGGCCGGGCTGGAAGTCGGCACGGTGTATTGCAGTGTTTCCGGTGTGCACGTCGCCGAGCGAATCTCCCACGGTGTGGCGAGCATTCCTGGCAGCGAGATACGCACCGTCGATCTCGCCCGAGTCAACGACGTGGCCTGTGCGGTGTCATTCGGCCAGGATCAGGAACTCCTGCACGCCATTCCGCATGACTACCGCGTCGACGGCCAATCAGGGTTCGCCGATCCAATCGGCATGAGTGGTGAGCGGGTTGAGGCGGAAGTCTATCTCGTGACGGCGCGTTCGAGCGCACTGGCGCACGAGCGCAAAGCCGTGGAAAAGGCCGGCTGGCACGTTGGCGAATTCGTGTTAGAGCCGCTGGCAGCATCTCTGGCGGTGCTGACCGCCGAGGAGCGTGAGGCCGGGGTCGTACTGGTTGAACTTGGCGCCGGAAGCACCTCTGTCGCCATCTTTCAGGGCGGGAAGCTCCGGCACACGGCCTGCCTCCGATTTGCCGGGGGACACGTCACCTCGGATCTGGTGCACGGGCTGCAGGTCACCCAGGCTGAGGCGGAGCGGATCAAGGTCTCGTTTGGCGGCGCCTACGAGGCGCTCGTCCCGGAGGCCGAGGTAATCGAGCTGCCGAGTTCTGGTGGCCAGGCGGCGCGGCAGGCGCCCCGCAAGCTGGTAGCGCACATCATGGGGATGCGGCTGCAGGAGGTCCTCGAGCTCTCGTGCGACGAGGTGACGCGATCTGGCTGGCAGATGGCGGGCCTGCCGGCCGGCGTCGTCCTCTCGGGCGGTGGGGCGGCGACTCCAGGGATCGTGGAGCTCACGAGGGACGTGTTTGCGGCCCCGGTCAGGGTGGGGGTTCCGGCGGATGGGCTCAGGGGTTTGGTTGATCGGGTGGCGGCCCCGGGACTCGCGGTTCCGGTGGGGTTGGCCCTCTGGGGGGCGCGTCAGGTGGCCACCGGGTCTGGGTTCGGGGCTGCCGGCAAGTCTTCTCCCGCCGTGGAGCGGGTGCTGGGTCCGGTAAAACGTTGGCTGCAGGACTTTTTCTGACCGCCTCTCGGGGAGGCTCGCTATGACGGGTGTTTCGTTCGAACTGGAAGATCAGCCGGGGCAGAATGCCCGGATGAAAGTCGTCGGCGTCGGCGGCGGTGGCGGCAATGCTGTCAATCGCATGATCGAAGAGAATCTCGCCGGCGTGCAGTTCATCTCGGTCAATACCGACTCGCAGGCGCTGTCGAGTTCGCGCTCTGACGTCAAGGTACAAATCGGCAAGAAACTGACGCGAGGACTCGGTGCCGGTGCGAGGCCGGAAATCGGTCGGCAGGCGATCGAAGAGAATCGCGACGAGGTGCTTGAGCATCTCCAGGGAGCCGACCTGGTCTTTGTGACCTGCGGCATGGGCGGCGGCACCGGCACGGGTGCGGCGCCGATCATCGCCCAGATCGCCAAGGACATTGGCGCGCTGACGGTTGGCATCGTGACCAAGCCGTTCCTGTTCGAGGGACGGAAGCGCATGAAGCAGGCGGAGATGGGGATTGCTGAACTTCGTCGTAATGTCGATACCATGATCGTGGTGCCGAACGAACGATTGCTTGCGGTGGTCGGCAAGGGAATTCCGTTCCAGGATGCGCTGAAGAAGGCCGATGAAGTGCTGCTGAACGCGACGCGCGGCATTGCGTCGCTCATCACCAGCACCGGGATCATCAATGTCGACTTCGCCGACGTACGGACCGTCATGCAGAACGGTGGCGCAGCGCTGATGGGCACCGGCATCGGGCGTGGCGAGAATCGGGCACTTGAAGCCGCCCAGCAGGCGATCTCGTCACCATTGCTCGACAACGTCTCAATTCAGGGCGCCAGCGGCGTGCTGATCAACATCATTGGCGGCAACGACCTCACCCTGGGTGAGGCGACACAAATCAGCGAGATCATTCACGATGCAGTCGGCGACGACGCGCAGATCATCTTCGGCGCGGGCAACGATCCGCGCATGGAAGGCGAAGTGCGGGTCACCGTGATCGCCACCGGGTTCGATCGGGCAGTCACCGGCGAGCCGGTCGTCGAGCGCGCCGCAAACCCGCAGGTCCTGCCGTTTTCGCCGCGCCGCACCACCGTGGGTGGGCCGATCGGCCAGACCGCGGCGGCGACCCCACCGCCGGCGCCGAAACCGAACGCTCAATCGTTCGTAAAGCCGGCAGCACCGACACCGACGCGCCCGGCCACTCCGGACGTGTCGGACATGGAAATCCCCACCTTCATCCGGCGGCAAATGGATTGATGAATCGCCGCGCACTGATCTTTCTGCTTGGAGTCGCGACGCTGATTGGCGCCGGGGCCCTTGCGGTGCGCGGTGAATGGCCGTGGACCAGATTGTCGGACGTGCCCACGGCGCCACCGATCGTGGTGAGAAGTCCATTCCGCGTTGTCCATGACACGTTGAAGCAGGGCGAGTCGGTGTCTGCGCTATTGCATCGCCAGGGGATCAATGGCCTCGACCTGAAGGCCCTCGCCGCAGCGCTCCGCCTCGATCCGACCCGCATTCGCGCTGGCCTGGTCTTCTCGGTGCGGCGTGATGCTGGCACCGACGAGGCGACCCACGTGGAGTTTCGGCCCAACCCCGACGAGCGGATGCGGTTCGTGCGCACGTCAGCGGGTGGCTGGCAAGCGGAGTCGGTGCCGGTCCGCTGGACCACCGATACGATTCGCTGTTCTGGTTCAATCACTGCTGACCAGGCGAGTGTGTACGCGGCGTTGCATCACGGTGTGTGTGACGGTTCACTCAACAATGATGAACGCGACAAGCTCGTCTACCAGCTTTCCGACGTGAACGCGTCGACCGTTGATTTTTCCTCGGATCTGCAGGTCGGTGACCAGTTTGTTGCCGTGCTTGAGCGCCTGGTATCCGAGGAGGGGGAAGTGCGGGCCGGTGCCTTGCTTGCCAGCAGCGAATCCGTCGGTCGCAAGAGCTACGATGCCTTCGGATATCCCGACGGCAAGGGTGGCCTGTCGTACTATGACGGCAACGGTGCGGCGGTCAAGCGCGCGTTCCTGCTGACACCGGTCGACTTTCGCTACATCACCAGTGGATTTTCGCTGTCCCGTTTTCATCCGATTCTCGGGCTGTTTCGCAAGCACGAGGGCGTCGACTACGCCGCGGCCAGCGGGACACCGGTGCGTGCGGTCAGCGATGGCATTGTGATCTCCGCTGGGTGGGCCGGGGGCTACGGTCGGATGGTCGAACTGCGTCACCCGAACGGGACGGTCACTCGGTACGGACACCTCCGCGATATCGGCCTCGGCCTCCGCGCGGGGGTACATGTGAAGCAGAGCGACATCATCGGTCGGGTCGGTTCCTCAGGCCTCGCCACCGGTCCGCATCTCCACTATGAATTTCGCGTGAATGGCAAAGCCCGTGATCCACGCTCAATGAAGTCGGAACCGGGAGCGCCGCTACCCCGGACTGCTCTGGCCGAGTTCCAGCGCCGCAAGACGCTGCTGTCCGACCTGCTGGGTGGTCACCCGGCGTCGGCACCCATCACCGAATAACTGCCCGCCCGCACAATGCTTCCGTCCGTCCTCGCCCTGGTCGTGGCGGTTGCCGTGGCGTGGTGGAGTTGGCGCGGTCGACTCGACCTGCCATTGGCCCGGCTCGCGTTCGCGGCGCGCGCGGTGGCCCTGATCGCATTGATCTTCCTGCTGCTCGATCCTGGCATCGCGAACCGACCCGCTGCGACTCGGCCGCTCGTCCTCCTCGACAATTCGGTCTCGATGCACGGAGCGACCGGTCGTTACAGCGAAGCGGTGCGTCTCGCCGCTTCCCTCGGTGACACGACGACATTTGGCGAATTGTTCGCCGGTGAACCGGGTGGGCGATCGACGTTGCTTGACGCACTCTCCGGCTCGCTCGCCGGCGGGCGTGCGGTGACCGTCGTCACTGACGGAGAGATTGCCGATGCCGGCTCCATGTCAGCCGATCAACGCGCCCAGACCACGGTGCGATTGCTGCCGCGGGCAGCGGGTAGCGATATCGCGTTGACAGAAATCCGTGCTCCGGAGCGAATCAGTGCCGGGGATTCGCTGGCGATGGAAATCGTGGCGCGCCGCACCGTTGGTGCGCCGGATACGGCAATCGTCGTGGTGCGCGACAGTTCGACGGTGTTGCTTCGCGGCGTCATCCATTTTGGCTCGGGCGATCACGCCACCCTTCGGCTCTTCGGTGCAATGCCGGGAACGCTGCAAGGTGAACGCTGGCTCCGAGTTGAGCGTGTTGGAGCACCAGACGCCGAACCCGACGACGACCTGCGCTGGTGGCGTCTCACCGTCTCGGCCACCCCCGGCGTCGTTGTGATTGCGGAGGCGCCGGATTGGGATTCGCGGGCACTCTACCGCACGCTGAAAGATGTGGTGAACGCCCCGATTCGAGGGTACGCGCAGTTGCAGCGTGGTCAGTGGCGCCGCATGGATGATTTGCGCACCGTGACGACAGTGGAGGTGTCTGCCGCTGCACGCAACGCCGACCTGCTCGCCGTGCGTGGCGATGTGAAGAGCTGGCGAACAATGGGACGAGCACGGTTGCTCTGGCCGCCAGCCACACTCGCTGGCGACTGGTATCTCAGTAGCAGCGGGATTTCGCCACTCGCGTCGGCGTTCGCTGGGACCGAACCCGATTCATTGCCGCCAGCCCCGGGAGTGGTCCCGCTCGACAGCGCCACGATGCGCGGCTGGGTCGGCGCCACCGCGCGCCTTTCGCGACGCGGCGTTCCGGTGCCGGTGATTGGCGGCGTGCAAGGCCGCGAGGGCCGGACGGTCACGATTGGCGTTGACGGGCTCGCCCGCTGGTCGCTGCGTGGCGGTACCGCCGATCAGGTATGGCGCACCATGATCGCCGGCGCGGCGACATGGCTTCTGGCGACGCCCGAGGGCGATTCCGTCCGCGCCCGCGTCAGCACGCCGGTGACGCAGCGAGGCCGCGCCGTACATTTTCGCTGGACGGCATCTGGTTCGCCGCTACCCCTCGCCATCGATCTCCGAGGGCCACGCACCCCGCGCACCGACACACTGCGATTCGACGGTGCCGGCGATGCCGTGCTGGCGCTGCCAGTTGGGCGTTATAGCTATGCGATAGAACACGGCGGGGCGGGAACATTTGCTGTCGAACCGTTTGCCGACGAACTGGTACCAGGACCAGTGACGATGGTGGAGCACATTGGTGTGGCGTCGCGCGCCGGCTCACGACGGTCGGTGCGTGAACTGCTGTGGCTCTTCGGGCTTGCGCTCGGCGGGTTTGGCACGGAGTGGTTGCTCCGAAGGAGACTGGGATTACGATGAACGATCGCCTCTCGACGAAGAAACTTGGCCTCTGGCAACGTATCAAGCGCCTGGCGCTCACTGACGTGCGTGCCCTCGCACGTGGACTCAATGCTGACGATCTCACCCAGATCGAACGGTTGCTGGTGGAAGCTGACTTCGGTGTCCCTGCCACAATCGACCTGGTCGCGTTTCTCGATGACCAAGTGCGCAAGGGCAAGCTCAAGTCCGAAGCCGACTTGCACGCCGCGCTGGTCGCGCGCCTGACCGACGTCCTCGCGGCACCAGGCGATCCTGGTGTGTTGCTGCGCCCTCAGGCCGGCCCATCGGTGGTGCTTGTCATTGGTGTCAACGGGGTTGGCAAGACCACGTCGGTAGCGAAGCTCGCGCACACATTGCAGCAACGCGGCCAGAGCGTTCTCCTCGGCGCTGCAGACACATATCGTGCCGGTGCGATTGCACAGCTGCAAGTGTGGGCTGAACGCATTGGCGTACCGTGCGTGTCGGGCGCACCCGGTGGCGATCCCGCTGCAGTGGCGTACGATGCGGTGGAGGCGGGCGTGTCGCGTGGCGTCGATGTGGTCCTCATCGACACCGCAGGACGCCTGCACACGCAGGACGGCCTCATGGCAGAGCTCGGCAAAGTCGTGCGGGTAGCAGGAAAGCGGGTGATTGGTGCGCCGCACGAAGTGTTTCTGGTGCTCGACGGATCGGTGGGACAGAACGCCATTCAACAGGGGAAGCTCTTTGCGCAGGTCGTTCGCCCCACTGGATTGATCGTGACGAAACTCGATGGGACCGCGCGAGGTGGAGCCGTGGTCGCGCTTCGTCGCGAGCTCGAGGTGCCGATTCGTTTTATCGGGACCGGCGAGACTGTGGACGATCTGCAAGTGTTCAACGCGGCGAAGATGGCAGAGATGCTGGTGGGAGCGGAGGAGTCGTGAGTCGCGGGTCGCGAGTGGCGAGCGTTCCGGTTGCTGGATTGGTTCTCGGCGCCTTGCTCGTCTTGCTCAGCTATGTCTCGGCGTGGTTCGGCGCACCAACGTGGGGCACCTGGTCGATGATCAGTGGTTCGGCGCTATGCATGTCGGCGGCGATCGCGATGGGCGCCGCCAATTCGCATATCCGGCCGGCGCGAGTCGCATTGGTGGCTGCCTTCCTGCTTGTCGTCATTGTCGCCGGTTTCGGCATCCCGATGTACTTCCCGGCGGTCACGGTCGAGACGCCACTCGTCCTTGGCCTGCCACTGCCCGTCGCAATCGAAGTGTACGGCGTTGGCCTGCTGCCGGTGGTTGTCCTGCCGATCCTGTTTGCGCTCGAATTCAAGAGTGATGGTCTCGATGAAGCCGCATTAGTCGCGCTGAAGCGCCGTTGCGCGGCGGCCCGTCTGTCGTGATTCTGGCGACGCTGCAGACCCATGCAATTCCCTCCACATCGACCACCGAACTTCTTGTCGTCGCGGCGTTCTATTTCGTAGTATGTGCGGCGATTGCGACCTGGGCGGCTCGCCGCACACGGACGTCCGAGGACTTCTTTGTCGCGGGGCAGGGGATCGGCCTTTGGACGATGACGCTCGCTGCCATGGCGGCGACGCTGTCCGGGTTCATCTTCATCGGTGGCCCGGGGCTGCTCTACCAGGCCGGAATCGGAGCGCTCTTCATCTCGCTCTCAGCAAGCATGACGACGCCGATGAGCGCGTGGGCGCTGGCGCGGCGGATGCGACTGCTTCGTGAAGTCCGCCACGTTATCACCGTTCCCGATGCGGTCGGTGCTCGATACCGGTCGCCTGCGGCTCAGGGGATCTGCGCGGCAGCGATCCTGGTTGCGACCATCACATATGTGGCAACAAATCTTCTTGCATTGGGGTACGTCCTCAATGCCGTGTTCGGGCTTTCGCTTCCTGCCGGTGTCCTGATCGGCACCGCCGCGGTCGTCGCATACTCGGCGACAGGAGGAATTCTCGCCGGTGTGTACACCGACGTCTTTCAGGGAACGATCAAGGCGATCGCATCGGTGCTGGTATTCGTGGCAGTGCTGCGCGCTGGCCACGGACTCGGCGGAATATCGCGAACCATTCTCGCCCACGAGCCGGCGTTCCTTGGCCCGTGGGGACACCTCACTCCACTCGCTGCCCTTTCGTTTTTCCTGGTGTTCGGCCTCGGCACGCTCGGCCAGCCCCAGGTGATCAGCAAGTACTACATGCTGAAGGATCCGCGGCAGCTGCGGTGGTATCCACTGCTGATGACCGCCGTGTTGCTGTTGACCCTGTTGCTCTTCTTCAGCATCGGGCTCGGCGTGAAAGCCGCAGTGCTGGCAGGGGAAATGGCGCCGCTCGTGCAGCGTGATGATGCGACGCCGATGTTTCTGCTGCACCGTGCCTCACCGTGGCTTGCCGGGATCGTATTCAGCGGGATCGCGGCCGCGATCATGGGAACGGTCAACGCCTTTCTGAATATCGGGGCGGCGGCGGCCACGCATGATCTTCCGATGGCGTTTGGAGTTCGCATGGCGAACGAGCTGCGAATCGGCCGTCTCGCGACCATTGCGATCGCGGCTGCGGCGGCGGTGCTCGCATTGCTCCCCGGCCAGCTCGTCGCCTTTCTGGGAATCTTCGCGTGGGGATTGTTCGCCTCGACGCTGGTGCCGAGCCTGGCGATCGGCATGAACTGGAGGGGAGCTACCCGCGTCGGTGCGATTGCGTCAATGGCGGTGGGATTGATTGTCACCCTGCTGCTCGAAACGCTGGGTTTCCTGAAGATCTACCAACTTCCCGTCGGGGTGATGCCGTCCGGACTGGCACTGGTGCTGTCGTTGCTGACGTTCTTTGTGGTGTCGTGGCTCACGCGCGATCAGGCTTCTACTGATCTCGATGGCGATGTGCAGCTGATCATGGAAGCGTAGTTTGGGGCGCGCCGGAAAGATTGCGCGCCGTTGCGCGTATCGTGTCGCCGATGCCAAAGTTGCTGGCGGAAATGCTCAGAGTGATGGGACGTTCGGCGCTGGTCAGAATGTCGGCGGTGCATGCGGTCGCCAGCAGAAGGCACCCTCCAGCAATTCGATTCATCGAATACCTCGCGGTTGTCCTCAATCGACCCTAAATGGTCCGGAGAGCACGGTGGCGCCCTCAACCAACGTGCGAAGCCGGAACGTTCCAGATTCGGATGGTGTGGCGAATACGAACGGAAAATCCTTCCCATCTTCCAGAGTGTACTTGGGCTGAATGCAGAGCCCAGTTCGGGGACCGAGACTCTGCCAGCGGTTCGCCTCCCATCGGTCAGTTTCCACGTAACATCCAATCGCGCCGAAGCTAAGTGTAGCGCCGCTACGATTCACCAACGACCCACTCGCGCTTGCTCCAGCGGATACCGACTGCGGGACCGACATGCTCACATTGCCGGTGCCGTACGCCATTGGCTCCGAACTGCACGCAGCGATCAGGAAGGCGGCAAATGCGACGGCAAGGAGCGAGGGGACCTTCCTTGACCTTATGGAGAATCTCATCAGTGCACCGTGAATGGCTCTGAAAGGATCGTGTCTGGTGCGACGATCATGCGAAGCCGGTACTCGCCGCGTTCTGGAGCGAGAAACTGGAACTCGTACGATTCACCGGCAGCAATCGTAAACGTTTGTTGACGACATAGCGCGGCCGATTGCCCGATCGCTTGCCATCCGGTGGCTTCCAGCTTGTCCCGGAATACCTGGCAAGGAATTGGCCCGACCTGCAGCACCGAACCGCTCTGATTCTGGATCGCAGCGTTTGTCACGTAATTCGTGAAAACAAGCGAGTCAACTTTGATGTGGACCGCGCCGATCCGATAGTCGAATCCAGGGGTGAAATCGCAAGCGACGAGCGCGCCAGCCACGAGCATCGCGCCAGCGCTGAATCGCAATCCGCTAGAGGTCGCCAACGCCGCCTCCTGCCTTCGATTGGTGGTCTGCTTGGGACGCGCGAATCATAGCCAATGTGACAAATGGGAGGGGCTGAATACCTTCCCTCGTGCCCCAACTCCGGCTCGACACCCCCGTCAAGTTCCTGAAAGGGATCGGTGAGAAGCGCGCCGAGGCCTTTGAGCGCCTGGGAGTGATGTCGGTGCAGGACCTCCTCTTCCACATTCCCCATCGCTACATCGACGCGTCGTCGGTCACCCCAATGGCAAAGGCCCGCGTGGGAGACGACGTCGCGTGTATCGGCACGGTCATGAGCAAGGGGGTGCTCCCGACCCGGAAGGGGCTGCGGATCTTCCACGCCGTACTCAAGGACGACAGCGGCCTCCTCGAGTGCGCCTGGCCCGGACAATCGTTTCTCGACCGCACGATTGTTCCTGGTCAGCTGCTTCTCGTCGCCGGGCCGATTCGCTTCTATCATGGGCGTCAGATGGCGCCGAGGGAGTTCATCATCCTCGGTGACGTGGACGATCCGACGTCGTCCGGTCGAGTGATCCCCGTCTATCCGGCTACCGAGGGACTAAGCCACAAGCAGATCCGCGCCATCATCAACGCTCATCTGGACGCAATGATCGCGATCGTTCCGGACATTCTCCCTGAGGCGCTGCGCGAACGCTTCCAGCTTCCCGTACTGCGCGATGCACTGCTCGCATTGCACCGACCGACGTCGTCCGCTGATGCTGATGCCGGCCGGCGTCGACTCGCGGTCGACGAACTGCTCGATCTGCAGCTTATGCTCGCGCGCGCGCGTCAGCTGGCGAGAGAAGGGCAACGCGGCACGCAGTTCACGGTGCACAAGACGCTGACGACCGCGTTGCGCGAGTCGTTGCCATGGGATCTCACGACCGATCAGAAGCAGTCGGTGCGGGAAATCTTCGACGACATGACCAAGAAGGAACGGATGCATCGGCTCCTGATGGGAGATGTGGGAACGGGAAAGACCGTGGTGGCACTCTTCGCGATGCTGCTGGCACTGGAGAACGGTTATCAGGCTGCACTGATGGCGCCAACCGAACTGCTCGCGGAGCAGCACTATCGCACGCTATCGAAATTGCTCACACCACTGGGCATTCTGCCCGAGTTGCTACTCGGCCGCCTGGGTGCCGCCGACAAGAACGCCGCGCGTGCGCGAATTGCCGATGGCACGACGCGGTTGGTGATCGGCACACACGCTCTGGTGCAGGATCACGTGGCGTTTCAGCGGCTCGGCCTTGTGGTGATTGACGAACAGCACCGCTTTGGCGTGGAGCAGCGGGCCGCGCTCATGCAGAAGGGCGATGCGCCGGATGTGCTGCTGCTGACTGCCACCCCCATCCCGCGATCGCTGGCGCTCACGCGCTTCGGCGATCTCGACATGTCCATCCTGCGTGCCAAGCCGCCGGGGCGCGGCACGATTCGCACGGCACTGCGCACACCAGCGCATCGCAACCGTGTCTTTGAGTTCGTGCGCAAGACAGTGCTCGCCGGTGGGCAGGCATACATCGTGTTGCCAGTCATTGAGGAATCGGAGCGGGCAGACTTGCGCGCCGCGGAGACAATGGCGGCACAGCTCAAGGAAAAGTGGCCGGATGTGTCGGTGGGAATTGTCCACGGCAAGTTGAAACCCGCCGAACGAGACACTGTGATGCGCGCATTTCGCGATGGCGACGTGCAGGTGCTCGTCGCAACAACGGTGATTGAGGTCGGGATCGATGTGTCGAACGCCACGGTGATGGTGATTGAGCATCCGGAGCGATTCGGTCTGGCACAGCTGCATCAGTTGCGTGGCAGGGTAGGGCGCGGTGAGAAGGAATCGCACTGCATCCTGATGGCGGCATCGAGCAATATGCCGGAACGCCTGCGCGCGTTCGCGCTCACCGACGACGGTTTCAAGATTGCGGAACTCGATCTCGAAGAGCGTGGTCGAGGCGACCTGCTTGGCGCACGGCAGTCGGGTGGCATCGATTTCAAGATTGCGCGCTTTCCGGATGACACTGACTTGCTGGCGGAGGCGCGCGCGTTGGCGCGCTCAGTGCTGGAAGCGGATCCGACGCTGATTAAGCGGGAGAACAAGCCGTTGCGCGAGCGGGCGCTGGCGAGGTATCCGAGAGGAGAGGTGCTGTTCAGAGTAGGCTAGCGAGGAGATAGGAGATAGGAGATAGGAGATAGGAGATAGGAGGCAGGAGATAGGAACCGGCATTTCCTATCTCCTATCTCCTATCTCCTATCTTTCAGTCATGTACTCCACCTGCCTCTACTGCAGCAAGGACCTCGGCGCCAACGAGGTGCTTGAGACGCTCCCGATCGGGCGCCGCGTTGCGTTCGACGAGCGACAGGGCCGATTGTGGGTCGTGTGCCGGGCGTGCGAAAAGTGGAACCTTGTTCCTTTCGACACGCGGCTCGAAACAATTGATCACTGTGAACGATTGTTCTCCGAAACTCGCGTTCGCTTTTCCACCGACAACATCGGCATCGCTCGACTCAAGGAAGGGCTCGAACTGGTGCGCATCGGTCCTGCGCAGCGGCCGGAGTTTGCGGCGTGGCGGTACGGTGATCAGTTCGGGCGGCGGCGCTGGCGGAATGCGTTGATCGTTGGCGGTGCGACGGTGGGTGCAGTTGGGATGTTCGTTGGATTCCGGTATGCGATGCCGTTGATCGGCGGCAGTTTTTTTGGTGGGACGCAGCTCTTTCAGATGTTCAATGGCGTCTATAGCAATCGCCGCGCCGTGGTCCGCATCCCCGAGCGGGCGGGAATTGGTGGCGCGATGACGCCGAAGCACCTCAAGCAAGCGAGAATTGTTTCCAATGGCCGCGATGACTGGTCACTGGAGTTTCCGATGTATCGGGGTGCACGAATCGGACTCGCGACCGGTTGGTCGGCTCACGACGTCACGCTGAAGGGGCAGTACGCGGTCGACACGCTAGGGCGAATCATGCCGAAACTCAACGCCAGCGGTGGATCACAGCAGACGGTCCAGGCCGCGGTGGAGCGGATGCAGATCAGGTCGCCGCTGGACAATCCGCTGAGCACGCTCCTCAAGGACCTCGACAAGCCCGATCGTCTGGCGCTCGAAATGGCCGCGCATGAGGACACCGAACGTACGGCACTCGCCGGAGAGTTGAAGCTGCTCGAACGCCAATGGCAGGAGGCGGAGGAGGTCGCCAAGATTGCGGATCAGCTAGCGGTGGAGGATGCGGAGCGCGGCATCGCGTCACTTTAGCGGCGCCGCTCGAACACGTGCGCGAGGCCGCCGCTAATTGCGCCCTCGCGCCTCCCAACCTAAAATGTGACATGGCAACGACTTTCGTACGGATAAGTGACCTCAAGTCTCACGTGGGCGAGACGGTTTCGGTGCGGGGCTGGGTGATGACGACCCGATCCTCGGGCAAGATCGCATTTCTTACGATGCGCGACGGTACCGGATATCTCCAGGCCGTGTTCCCCAAGAACGAGCTGGTGGACGGTGCGTGGGACCGCTTCGCCACCATGACCCAGGAAGCGAACGTGCTGGTCGCCGGCACGGTGCGGGCAGATGCGCGTGCGCCAGGCGGATTCGAACTCACGGCGACTGATGTCACGGTCGTGGCACCGAGCGTCGAGTATCCGATCACCCCAAAGGATCACGGCACCGCCTTCCTCTTCGAGCATCGACACCTCTGGCTGCGCTCGCGAAAGCAGGTGGCGATCGCGCGCGTGCGCAACGAGATCGAGCACGGCATCAGCGATTTCTTCTACGACCGCGGGTTCATACGCACCGATTCGCCGATTCTCACCGGATCAATCGGCGAGGAAGCTGGCGAGCTCTTTGCTACCGAGTACTTCGATTTGGGGCAGGCCTACCTCGCCCAGACCGGACAGCTGTACATCGAGGCAACCGCCGCCGCGCATGGCAAGGTCTACTGTTTCGGTCCGACCTTCCGGGCGGAGAAGTCGAAGACGCGCCGACACCTCACCGAGTTCTGGATGTGCGAGCCTGAGGTCGCCTTTGCCGACAGCAATGAGAACATGCGGCTGCAGGAAGCGTTCGTCTCGTATCTTGTCGCGCGCGTGCTCGAACGCCGCCAGGATGAACTGAAGGAACTGGAACGCGACACGGCACCTCTCGAAAAGGTGATCGCGCCGTTCGCACGCATCACCTACACCGACGCGATCGCCAACCTGCAAGGGCAGGGGAGCGACATTCAGTGGGGCACCGACCTTGGTGCCGACGACGAGACCGCTCTGGCCAAGGCGTATGACAAGCCGCTCTTCGTGATGAACTATCCGAAGCAGGTCAAGGCGTTCTATATGAAGGAGAATCCTGACGATACCCGCACGGTGCTCAACAACGATTGCCTCGCGCCGGAAGGCTACGGCGAGATCATCGGCGGGTCACAACGCGAGGATGACTACGACAGGCTCCTCGCGCGCATCGAGGCACAGGGCCTCAACCCCGAGACGTACAAGTGGTATCTCGACCTACGGAAGTACGGCGGCTTCGTGCACTCAGGCTTTGGTCTCGGCCTGGAGCGCACGGTAGCATGGATCTGCGGCATTCCGCATATTCGAGAGGCGATCGCGTTTCCGAGGCAGATCCATCGGCTGTATCCGTGAGACGTAAGATGGCCCCCTCGTCCTGAGCCGCCGGCGAGGGACCCTCAGGCTCCGCGCCGCGCGAAGTCTGGAGGCCCCTCGCTTCGCTCAGGGCGAGGCAACTTCTTACCTGTCACGTCTCACGCCTTTTCACCTCGTCCCACAATTCATCAAGCTTCTCGAGTCCTGCGCTCTCCATTGCGATTCCCTGCGTGGCGGCGAGCTTCTCCACCCCGCTGAACCGATCACGGAATTTCTTGTTCGCGCGGTCGAGCGCCGGCCCCGGATGCACGTTGGACTTCCGCGCGAGGTTGACCACGGCGAACAGCAGGTCGCCGATCTCGTCGGTGAGTCGCTCGCTCGCTGTTGCATCATCGCTCGCAAGCTCCGCTTCGACTTCCGCGAGTTCTTCGCGAACCTTGGCGACCGGCCCTTCGACGTCGGGCCAGTCGAAACCGACACCCGCGGCGCGTTCCTGAAGCCGATACGACATGAGCAGGTCAGGAAGTGTCCCGGGTAGGCCGTCGAGTGTTCCGCGGTCGGGCTTCCGCTCGCGCGCCTTGAGCGCCGACCATTGTTGTGGCGGACCGAGATCGAAAAGGTGGGGATGGCGCCGACGCATTTTGGCGACGAGGTCGTTGGCGATTTCGTCTGGCGTGAACTCCTTCGCTTCAAGGCCCAGGACGAGCTGCCAGGCGAGGTGGAGCATCAAGTCGGCGACTTCGTCGCGTATCGCTGTGGCATCGCCCGCCGCCAGCGCTGCGTCGAGTTCGTGGACCTCCTCGATCAGATACGGCCGGAGTGTCTCCCTGGTCTGGACGCGGTCCCAGGCACAGCGCACCCGAAGGTCTGCTACCATGGCTACGGCTCGGCCGAGTGCTGATTCGTCTTGCATCATCTCCCCCGCGGTCCTAGTCTCCGAACATGCGCAAACGGATCACACCTGATACTGCCCGAGCCTGGGTGGACGTCGACCTCGATGCCCTGGTCCGCAATGCCCGTTCGTTCATGGCGGCGACCGGCGCGCCGCTCTTGCCGATGCTCAAGGCCGACGGCTACGGCCTCGGCGCCCTGATGGTGGCGCGTGCCCTCGGCGAGGCCGAGCCCTGGGGTTACGGCGTCGCGACGATCGAGGAGGCACGGGAACTTCACGTCAATGGTATCGTCCGCCCTGTGGTGATCTTTTCGCCACTCGTGCCCGCGATGATCGAGTTCGTCAACGCCGTCGCGGCCCGGCCAGCAATCTGTGATGTGGCGGCACTCGATGCCTGGCTGCAGCAAGGTGCCGGGCCGTTTCATATCGAAATTGATACTGGCATGGGTCGTTCCGGCATCCCCTGGGACGATCCTCAGGCACTCATGGCGGTGCGCAATCTGGTTGGCGACGCGGCGGGATGGGAGGGCATCTTCACGATGTTCCATTCCGCCGAGAAGAATCCGGCCGCGACGGCGGAGCAGTGGGATCGCCT
Organism: Gemmatimonadota bacterium; assembly: GCA_025360265.1. Taxonomy (GTDB): domain Bacteria; phylum Gemmatimonadota; class Gemmatimonadetes; order Gemmatimonadales; family GWC2-71-9; genus Palsa-1233. The sequence continues at coordinate 2,792 of JANYCP010000321.1, read as the reverse complement.
GGAGGCGGCGATGGCAGCAATTGGGCGTCGACCGCAGCTGGTGCATGCAGCGGCATCGGCGGCCGGTGCCTACGGTTCCCGCTTTGCTGGTGATGTCACCCGACCGGGCATCCATCTCTATGGCGGTCGGGTCGCCGGGCTGGACAGCGTGCCAGTCGCCGCGTTGCGCGCTCGAGTCGTTGGGCTTCACCGGATTTCCGCCGGAACGACCGTGGGCTACGACGCAACGTGGAGTGCCACGGGGTCGACAACGATCGCGACACTTGCAATCGGTTACGCCGATGGAGTGCATCGACAGCTGTCTGGTAGCGGTGAGGTGGAACTGCTCGGTTCCCGTGTTCGTATTGTCGGGCGCGTGACGATGGATCATGTGATGGTAGACGCTGGCAATCTTCCGGTCGCAATTGGCGACGTGGCGACCATCTTCGGCGGGTTGGTCACGCTTGACGAACACGCGGCGCACGCTGGTACGGTCAGCTACGAAATGCTCACGGCGCTCGGGCCCCGCTTGCCGCGCCGCTACCTCAACCTCGAATGAGGGCTCTGCGATGAATCCGCCGGGCAGTAGTCGCCGCGCCTTTCTCATTGTGCTCGATGGACTTGGCGCGGGGGAAGCGCGCGACGCCGCCGCATACGGCGATGTAGGGAGCGCGACACTCGGCAATGTGATGCGTGCTCAGCCCGATTTGCAATTGCCGAATCTCGAAGCGCTCGGCATCGGGTACTGTGGCGATACCGCGATCCCGAAATCGCTCCATCCAACCGCGGCGCATGGCTGGGCGCAACCGAGCAGCAAGGGGAAAGACAGCACGGCTGGCCACTGGGAGCTGTGTGGTGTCGTGTTGAAGGCACCGTTTCCAACCTACCCGAACGGTTTTCCGCCGGCGCTTCTCGCTGAGTTTGCCGGGCGAACCAATCGCGCGGTCATTGGCAATAGGGCCGCGTCGGGGACTGCGATTCTCGACGAACTTGGCGCGGAACATATCGCGACTGGTAAATGGATCGTGTACACCTCTGCCGATTCAGTCTTCCAGGTTGCGGCGCACGAGGACGTCGTGCCGTTGAGCGAACTGTATGCGGCATGCGCAGTCGCTCGTGAATTGCTGGTCGATCCGCACGGTGTTTCGCGGGTCATCGCACGGCCATTCCGTGGGATGCCCGGTGGGTTCGCCCGCACGCCGAGCCGGAAGGATTTCTCGCGCGAGCCGACTGGTGTGACACTGCTTGATGAACTGGCCGCTGCCGGCGTCCCGGTGGTCGGCGTCGGCAAGGTGGACGACCTCTTTGCGGGGCGGGGAATTCGGAGCACCCATACCGCCACAAACGGGGATGCTTACGCGCTCATTGACGGCGGGATGGCGGCGATGGATGCCGGTTTTCTTTTCGCCAACGTTATCGAATTCGACCAGAGCTGGGGACATCGCAATGACGTACCCGGATTTGTCGGTGGGCTCCGGGAACTGGATGCCTGGATTCCCGGCATGCAGCGTGGGGCCCGGAGCGAGGACCTGATTATCTTCACCGCCGACCATGGTAACGATCCTACGACCCGTTCCACCGACCACGCGCGCGAGCGCGTCCCCATTCTGGCTGCCGGCCCGCGCGTGCGGCCGGTCTCCATCGGCGAGCGCAACACCTTCGCCGACGTGGGCCAGACTATCGCGGAATTTCTCGGCGTACCCCCGCTTGCGGCGGGGAAGTCCTTCCTGAGCGACATCTGGCTGGCATGACGGATTTGCGGACTGCGGCCGAAGCCGCTCGGGACCGCGCGTACGCCCCGTACTCCGGTTTTCGCGTCGGGGCGGCGCTTGAGTCCGACGACGGAACCGTATTCGCCGGCTGCAACGTCGAGAACGCCTCCTACGGATTGACGATCTGCGCCGAGCGCAGTGCGGTGGTGGCGGCGGTCACGGCTGGCCATCGCCGCTTCCGGCGGCTGGCGCTCGTCAGTGATGCAGTGCATCCGGTTTCGCCCTGCGGGGCATGCCGACAGGTGCTCGCAGAGTTTGCGCCGGAGCTGTCGGTCGAGAGTTTCGCCGGCGACGAAATGGCCGCCTGGACGATGCGCGAGCTGCTTCCCGCCGGTTTCACCGGCGACGTGTTGCCGTGATGCGCGCTCTCCTCGCGCTGTTCGGCGTGGCCGTGCTCGCCACCGCCTGCACCGAGCACCTGACCACACCAGGCACCTGCCCGACGTACTGTCCTGGTGGCCAGGCAGTATTTCGTGACACGGTTCTCACGCCGATCGCCAACGGCGACTCGTCGTTCGCTGGCTTCCTCGAATCGGCGAGCCTGATCTCGGTCCTTTCGTCGAGCGGCGGCGTGTACGGCCAGAACCGCGCGATCATTCGGTTCCTGCCGCGCGCCGACTCAGTGCTGGTATCCGACACCGCTCGCGCGTTCACGGTTGACTCGGTGGCAATCGAGCTCGGACTGCAGGCGCGTGATACGACCGTCGCCAATTACGTGCTGCAGATCTATCGACTGCCCAAGACGGTGGACACGTCCACGTCGTTTGCCGCCATCGATGCCTTGATGACGCCGGCGAATCTGATCATGGAAGTGCCGCAGGCGGTCAGTTACCGGACCGGCGTGTTTCGTGTGGTGCTCTCCGGTGACACCCTCTCGCGGGTTGCGTTCGCTCCGAAGGACAGCACCACGCTCGAAATTGGTATGCGCGTCCGCGCCGACGGGCCGACGGCGGCGCGGTTCGGCACGCCGGCGTCCGGCTCATTCGCGCCGCTATTCACCAGCTATGTCAAGGCAATCGGCGTGGTCGATTCGCTGAAGGC
>JANYCP010000304.1 GCA_025360265.1 Gemmatimonadota bacterium | reverse complement strand
CAGTGCGCAGACCCGATGAGGTCGTGCGACTATGGATCAGCATGGCGCTTGCGCTTGTCGCACCCGAGAAATGTCCGGCCGGATTTCCCGTTGCCGGGTACCAGCTTGGCGAATTGCTCGCCGGTCGTCTCGCCATTGTTCGCGCTGCTGGCCGTGTTGGTCCGCGTTTCGCCGAACGGCTGCTGGCTGAACAGGCGCGACAACTGGTGGATCTCCCGCTTGAACCGTCGCCGCTGGGCGCATCGCGATGGGGGAGGATTCGCAGGAACACGGCGGGGAAAGCAAGTCGCCTGTTGTTGCTGAGTTGGGGCGCGTTCCGGCGTGCGCCGGTCTAGCTACTGCGGGGCCGCAGCAACCAGAATCGAGACGATCCCGCCCGCCGGTGCAGAGAAGTGCAGTGTACGACCATAGCGCACATCAAGTGCGGCCACGATCGATTCATCCGCCCGAATCTCGCTTGCCTCGCCAATCATCGACCGAAATGTCCATGATCCGACCGTCGGCTCCGGGCCGGCGTTGTAGCATCGCAGCACAACTCCCCGTCCGTCCTCCGCTGGTTTGATGGAACTGAACACCAGCCCCGCGCCGGTAAGTTCTGCGCCGAACGACTCGGCATCGCCAACCGTCCCGGTGAACTGTCGGAAAAATGTTGATTGTGGGGCGAGAAACGCATCCTCCCACAGCTGTTCGAGCGTGGCGGCATCGTTCGATTCGTTGTCCTGGAGCGGTGCGATCGCGAATTCGATCTCGTGCACGCCCGGTTCCTGCGCGTCGGGAGTGGCCATCGGCCAGCCGGCATGGCCTGGTCGAGTCGGCAATTCTCCCTTCGACAATTGGCCAACGGATCGCAGAAGGGTGAGCACGATGGCACGCCGTACCGTCCACTCGTACTCGAAATGCCCCGGACACAACAACACCGCGCCACCGTGACGGTCGCCGCCGGCGACATAGCGCTGCGCCGGTGCCGTGCGGACTGGCTGTTCCGCCGGGTAATCACCTTCGGCGAACGCAACCGACTCGCGATCCACGAATCCGAATTGAGCCCCCGCTTTGGCGGTGGATCCGACCCCCACTGGAATCCTGAGCCGGAGTCGATGATCGACCGCACAATTGTTCAACTCGATGCGGACCCGCAGGAGCGGTGAGTCGGCGTGCAGGATGAGAAGCATTCGACCAGTGACATGTCCGCGTTGGCCGCAGTTGATGTGGAACGGACGCTCAACGGCGGCGACCAAGGGCCCGCGCGCAATGACGCGCGCGTCAGCATATGTAGCTGTGCTATCGCCGGGGCTGCGGCGAATAGCCGGCGTGTAGGTGTCGCCATCATCACGCTCGTCGATCAGCGCAAGTATGTCGGCGAAGCGTTGTCCGTTTCGTCGATCGATCAGGTCGATGCCCTTGCTTGTAAGGGTGGTCGAGAGAAATGAGTTCTCGATTGTCGATTCAGTCACCGTGAGGTCGGTGTTCACTGGAGCAAGTGAACTGCGTGGCATGAACGTCAAGCACCCCAGGCCCTCGACTTCCGGCAGGTCGAACGCGATGCGAACCAGATCGACGTCGTCCTGATCCGGATAGTGCCGTGCCGCGTCGCGCCGTTCGTGCGTCGGTGTGATTGACAACACCTGCACGGGAATGCTCCTTCCCTCGCTCGACACCAGGCTGAACGGTCTGTATCCCGTCCCAATCCTCGGCGCACGTCCCGAAGGAGGGCCGACGAGAATATCGCGTCGAAAGCAGGTGATTTCCGCGGTCACGATTGCCGAACGCCGGCGCGGCACCGGATTCCAGACTAGCAGTGCCGCAGGGAACTTGTCCCCGCCATGACGCACCGCATCGGCATCATGGCCCGTCAAGTCGTGCAGCGCGGCTCGCCCGATTTGCACGCTTGCGGCGGTGACCGAAGTGAGACGCACGTCCTGCTCGCATGCCACGAGATCGGCGCTGCATCCGCAAATGGTATCGTGAAACTGACACTGGATGAGCGTCCGCCACGTGGTGCGCAGCAAGCCGCGCAGATCGAGTCCGTTGTGCCAGGCTGCAAGGGCAGCGAGCGGTTCCACCATCCGGCTGAGGTGCAACTCCGCCGCGCCATAGCGTCGCTTGAGGCGTGCGCGCGTGGCGTGGGTTCCCTGCAATGTCCAGGTGTGGCCGTACGACCAGCGCAGTTCGCCTTCAATCGACGGTGCGGCAGCGGCCTCGGTGCGAACCGCGTCGAAGTATTCGCCGAGCGAACTCAGCCGAACGAAGTTCCCCGATTCGATCGCGGCGATCGCGTCCCGGAGCGCGCCGGCGTCCGCTGGAGGTGAATGGTGATCCGCGCCGACGAACACGGCGACGTGCGACGATCCGGCCCGTGCGACGAGTTGATGCCGAATGGCCGGCCACCGCTCCAGCGGATTTGCAATGAGGTCATACCCTATTTCGTATCCTGGGCCCGGCAGATGATACGTGAGCATGTCGGTACCGTCGCGGCCGCGCCAGCGGTAGAGATCCCGATCCGTACCGGTTGGCCGGCCGAGTCCGCGCCAGACCACTGCGGCATCGATCCCGAACCCTGCCGCGAGGCTGGGCAAAATCGCGGGGTGACCGAATGCATCCGGACTGTAGAGCACATTCATCCGTGCTCCAAGCGCGGCCGCGTCGCGGGCACCTTGGAGCAGATTCCGAATCATCGACTCCCCGCTCGGAATCAGCTCGTCGGCGAGGACATACCACGGACCAACATCCAGGCGGCTGTCGGCGACTGCCTCTGCAACGCGCCGGACCCAATCGGGTTGCACGTCGAGCGCATCTTCCG
>JANYCP010000302.1 GCA_025360265.1 Gemmatimonadota bacterium | reverse complement strand
CCGATCCAGGCCACGATGAAAATGCCTGGGCACAGAACCGTCGCGATGAATTCGAGATCATCGCCGGCACTCAGAGCTTGCGAGGCCAGTGATGCGTGCGCCGCGCGCTGCGATCGTATTGCTCATCGGCGTCGCCGCCTGCGCCACGCCGGGGCAGGTGCAGCGCGTGGAGACCGCAGTTGCGGCAGCCAAGGTTGAGCATTTCCGCAGTGACTCTACGCAGCGCGCCGAGTTGGCGCGCATCCAGATCGCTCAGCGTCAGACGCTCGATTCGATCAACGCGGTGGCGCGGCAGCTCAACGATGTGCTCCAGCGAATGAACCGGGAGAATGCGTCGAATTTTGACGCACTCTTTTCGCGTATGTCTCAAGTCGTGTCGTTGACAAGTACCGGGCTCTCCAATATCACGCGCCTCAGTTCCAAGATCGACAACAACCTGTCCTCGGCACCCGCGACCCCGGATTCCGCGCGCGCCGGCAACGCGGGAGGCCAGGTCCCAGATGCGTTCACGCTGATCGGTCAGGCGCGAAGCGACATCCTGGGCTCACGTTACGCCAGTGCGCGGCGATCCCTCATGCTGCTGATCGCCACCTATCCGCAGGCGCCGGAAGTGGCCGACGCGTACTACTGGCTGGGTCAGGCATGGGAAGTCGAGCAGCCGGATTCGGCGCGCATCTACTACGCCAAGGTGTTCGGAACTTTTCCCAGGTCCGATCGCGCACCATCGGCACTGTACAAGCTTGGCAACTTCGAACTGAAGTCGGGCAATGTCACCGCGGCACGCCGTTGGTGGCAGATGATCGTCGACAAGTACAAAGATTCGCTCGAATTCGATTTCGCGCGCGAAGCGTTGCGCGCGAATCCCTAGACCCTCCAGCCCACCAATGGCCAACAGCACTGGCGAGATGCCGTTTCTCGATCATCTCGAGGAACTTCGCAAGCGCATCCTGCTGGCGATGGTGGCGATCATGGCCGGATTCGGCATCGGGTATTGGGTCACCACCCGCTACAAGTTGATCGAAGTCATTGAAGCCCCGGTGGTTCCGTTTGTGTCGGGAGGGAAGCTGGCGGTGACGACGCTCACCGGCCCGTTCATGATCGTGCTGAAGTTTGCCTTCATTTTCGGCGTCATCCTCGCCTCGCCGTTCATCTTCTACCAGCTCTGGCTCTTTCTTTCACCCGCGCTCACCAAGCGGGAAAAGAAGGCGATCATTCCATCGCTTGGCATCGGTTTTCTGCTCTTTGCCGCGGGAGCGGCGATCGGCTGGATCTATGTCGTACCTCCCGGGGTGGAATGGCTTGCGACCTATCAGAAAGGTGCATTCAACCCGCTTTTCACGTTTGAATCGTACATGTCGCTCGTCGTCCATCTCCTGGTGGGGATGGGGATTTCAGCCGAGCTGCCACTGGTGATGATTCTGCTGGCGTCCCTCGGTATCACCTCCTATCGCATGTACAGCAAGATTCGCCGGTACGCCGTGCTCGCAGCGTTCGTCGGCGGCGCCATTCTCGCGCCGACGCCTGAAGTGACGATGATGATCCTCTTCACGATCCCGCTGCTGCTGTTATATGAAGTCGGCGTGGCGGGAGCGTGGCTGGTAGAGAAGCGGCGCGCGCGCGCGGCCCGGATCGCTGCCAGTGTGTTGCTGTTCGTGCTCTGCTTCTCGCCGCGCGGGCTCCATGCCCAGCTACCGGTGCCGCCCGCGGCGCAGAAGCCGCCGGGAGCACTCGATACCACGGCGCGAAAGGTCTCGGGTCAAGGGGTGCAGGTCCTCGACACGAACAAGGCCAAACGCCTGGGGATACCGGCGGCGCCGTTGCACGTCTTCGGCGCGCCGGACTCGATCATGCAGGCCCTCCTCGCTCGGGAGGGCTTTGCTGCAACCCGGTTTGGCGGCGACTCGGTGCGCTACATCATCACTGACCAGACGATCCTCCTCGGCGGGCATGCCGCCACACTGCGCGACGGCACCCAGCTCGAGGCCGACCAGATCACCTACG
>JANYCP010000290.1 GCA_025360265.1 Gemmatimonadota bacterium | reverse complement strand
GACGGACGGGTCCACCCGAGCGAGCTGCGTAGCAGCGAGTCGAGGGTCAGAGCGTCACCGCCCGCCCCGACTCGGCGGATTCATAAATCGCTTCCATCACCTTGAGGAGGGTGACCTGTTCCTGCGGCGATGGCGCCGGTGAATCGCCCCGCACCGCCGCCACGAAATGCGCCCACTGGGCCCGCAGGCCGAGGGCGAATGGTGTCTCGCGCGAGTGGGCCCCGGAGGAGACTACGTCCTGAGCGACGCCGTGAAATTCCTTCCAGATTGCCAGCGGATTGATGCGGGCCGATCCGCGAGAGGCACGCACCGCCATGCCGAACCGCTCGCCTGGACCAACGAACCGCCAGGACACATCGAGGTGAATTGAGACGCCACCCTCGAGCGCGAGCATTGCCACTCCGGATGGCTCGACGCCCTTCTCCTTGCCGCGATCCGGGAAGATTGCCATCACTCGTTCAACCGGCGTGAACGCCGCGAGCCACAGCGTCAGGTCGAGCATGCCGAGACCGAGGTCGAGCATGACGCCACCGCCGGACAGTTCCTTCTTCTGGCGCCAGCCGAGGCCAGCGCGACCAGCACGCGCCATGAACCACCAGGCACGCAACGATTCAAGATCGCCGAGTTCGCCACTCTGCACGAAGGACCGAATCTGTTGGACGTCGGGTCGGTAACGATGATTGGCCCCGATCATCAGGACCCGCTCATGCTTCTGCGCAGCCTTGACCAGCTTTTGCGCGCCGGTTGACGTGAGTGCCAGCGGCCGCTCCACGAAGACGTGCAGGTCGGCAGCAAGCGCGGCCTGAATGTGCGATTCATGGAGATGACTCGGTGTGCAGATCAACAACGCATCGAGGCCTTCCTCGTACTCAACAAGTTCCTCAATGTCGGTGTATGCGTCGGGGACGGCAAAGCGATCGGCGAGTGCGCGCGCCTTCGGCAGATCGGTGTCGCAGATCCCGACAACTTCGATCTCGCGAACACGTTTGAGCGCGGGCAGGTGACCCACCTGCACGACCGCGCCCGCACCCACAATACCGAGCCGCAACCGTTCCGCCATGATCGATTCCTTCCCGCGTCAGTAGAGGTGCTGAATGTCCGTGCCCGGAAAGTAGCTGATCAGGATCTCGTGGTAGCCCTGCCCCGCCCGGGCGCGGCCGATAGCACCCCACTGGCACATCCCGACCGCGTGCCCGTTGCCGCGACCGTCCACGTCGACCCGTTCAAGCTTGGTGCCGGTGCGTGAAATCCGGAGATTGAAATCGGTGCTCCAGAGCAGACCGCCTTCCGGCGGCGAAAGCACGCGTCGTACTGCCTGCCCGGCCACCGTCGTGCGCCCGTTCTTGCCAACGAGTTCAAGTGTCGCGACGCGGCTTGACGCCGTATGCGTAGCGATGCGAATGTCACGGAGATCGGACGCCCGTGCTCCAGGCAAGTTCTCGGCGGCGAGCGTCCGCCGCAGGATCGTGGCAAGCTGACTCGCCGTCCACCCCGCCTTCCAGTGGTACCGCGGTGATGTGGCGCACCACGCCGAACCGGTGGCATCGCGATCGTCGACGGCGCGGAGATAGGGTCGAGACGCACCAGCGAACGCTGCTGTTCCATCCTCGGTTCGGCCGCCGCAGGTCGAGGAGAAGAACGCATCGATCGGTTGCCCCTCCCATGTCACGACTTCACCGCGCGTCGCGGCCACTGCCACCGTCGCAAGGGGCGTCTCGGTACGTTGTCCACCGTAGGCCTGATCGCTCACACTGCCCATGAGGTCAAAACCCCGGTCCTTCCAGCGTCCCAGGTTGCGAAGGGCATAGGTTCGCGACACAATCGCCTGTGCCTTGAGGGCTTCAATTTCATCGGGCGCACGCAATCCCATTTCGGCGCCAACGACACCGGCGAGGTATCGCTCCAACGGCACGACGTTGACGGCGACGATACCGGTCCCCTCACGGCGCAACTCGATGGAGCCTCGATACGCTCGGCCGTTGAGCGTAATCGCTCCGGCACTGTCGACGGGACGTAGGATCAGGCGCTGTCGCTCGATCCGGGCGCCGCTCCCCGAGAGCGACACCATCGCGCCGCGGGGCGCAACGGCAAGCGCCGACCCGGCTGCGACAGTGCGAAGGCTGCCTTCGTCGACATCAGCGACTGTGAATGCGTCACCGCCCAGCGTGGCCTGTCGCACGTCGACGAGGACACCAACGCGAATGTCCGGACCGTCAGATACTGCTGCGGGAAGCGGGGTGACGTCGGGCTCCGGCTGCGCGCACGCGCCCAGCAGCAGCACCAGGGCAACGCGCAAGCGTCTCACCCGCGATAGTTGCCGAATTTGAGCTCGATATCGAACGGCTCGACCCGCAGGAACGCCATGACCGCCTGCAATTCGTCACGCGACGGAGAGGTGACTCGCAACTCATCACCCTGAATGGTCGATTGCACCTTCTTGAAACCACCGTCCTTGATGGCTTTCTGGATCTTCTTGGCGATGTCGGTAGGAATGCCCTGCGTGAGCGTCAGCACGCGCCGCACCGATTGCATTGTCCCGACAATTGGATCGCCGACCTTGAGATTCTTGCCGGGCACACCGCGCTTGATGAGCCGCAGCTGCACGACGTCGAGTAGCGCCTCCATGCGCAGCTCGTCATCGGCGAGCAGGGAGATCGTCGCCTTGGCACGATCAAATTCAATCGTGCAATGCGTGCCTTTGAAATCGTAGCGACCAGTGATTTCCTTGATCGCCTGATTGACGGCGTTATCGACCTCCTGCAGGTCGGCGCCGGTCGACACGTCGAATGAACAATTGGCAGCCATGTCAGATGTCGTAGGTGTCGAGTTGGGCGCGCTGCAACACGCCAGAATAATCCACGTAGCATACCTTCGTCTCGGAGTAGAACTCGAACACCTCCCAGCCCCCTTCGCGATGGCCATTGCCCGTCTGCTTCACCCCGCCAAACGGCAGGTGCGCCTCGGCACCGATGGTCGGCGCGTTGACGTAGGTAATGCCATTCTGCAGGTCTTCGAATGCACGAAACGCCAGGTTGACATCACGCGTGTAGATCGAAGATGAAAGTCCGTATTTCACTTCGTTGTTCACCTTGACGGCCTGCTCATACGACCCGACCTTGATCACGCTCAACACCGGCCCAAAGATTTCCTCCGTGGCCAGACGGGATCCTGCCTTCACGCCAGTCACAACCGTGGGCTTGTAGAAGAATCCATTGGCCGTGCGTGCGCCCCGCGGACGTGAGCCACCGCACGCCACCTCTGCGCCCTGCAGGACGGCGGCATCGAGATACGACTCCACCTTTTGCCGCGAGGCTTCGTGAATCAGCGGTCCAACCTGCGTGCGTGCTTCGCGACCATCTCCCAATGCAAGCTTCGCAGCTGCGTCCACCAGCTTGGCGACAAACTTGTCGTGCACCTTGCGATGGACAATGAGTCGTGACGTCGCCGTGCAGCGCTGGCCGGTGGTACCGAACGCACCCCAGAGCACGCCGTCGAGAGCCAGATCAAGATCGGCATCGTCCATGACGATCATGGCGTTCTTGCCGCCCATCTCAAGCGAGAGCCGCTTGTGCATCCGGCCGCAGACCTCGCCAATGGCCGAGCCGGTCGCGGTGGAACCCGTGAACGAGATCACCGGAACGCCCGGGTGCGACACCAGCGACTTCCCGGCGGCGTCGCTACCGTGCACCAGCTGAATGACGTGTTCCGGAAGTCCGGCCTCGAGAAGAATCTCCACCAGCAGATGTGCGGTGTGCGGCACATCCTCGGAGGGCTTGAGGATGACGCTGTTGCCGCAGAGGAGCGCTGGAAAGGCCTTCCATGTCGGGATCGCCATTGGAAAATTGAATGGCGTGATCAGCCCGCACACGCCAATCGGACGGCGGATGCTCATGGCGAACTTCTGGCGGAGCTCCGATGGCACGGTGTGTCCGAACAGCCGACGCCCCTCGGTCGCGGCATAGTAGGCTGTATCAATCCCTTCCTGCACGTCACCACGCGTCTCGGCCAGCACCTTTCCCATTTCCCGCGTCATCGCATCGGCGATCTCTTCCTTGCGAGCCGACAGGAGGTCACCGACGCGGCGAAGTACATCGCCACGCAATGGAGCGGGCGTGCGCGACCATTGTTCATACCCGACCTGCGCCGATCGCACGGCCGCGGCGATGTCGGCTGCTCCAGAATCCGGGAATCGGCCGATCAGGTCATTGGTGTCCGCTGGATTGCGATTCTGAAAATGACGGCCAGTCAGTGGTGCCGACCACTTGCCGCCGATGAAGTTCTTGAATGTCTTGGCCATGCGTGTTGTTCTCAGGTCAGGGACAGGTCCAGCTCAGTGGTGCGGCAGCGTAGCTGCTGCGCTCGAGTACTTGAATCGCGGCAAATGCCAGCCCCGCGATAAACACGATCAGGCCGCCAACGTGTGCCACGCCACGCCGGTGCACCCAGGCCCCGCGCATCGCCCAGGCGCCGAGCAACGTGACTGCGAATGCCGACAACATATAAAGGTAGAGCATCGTGCCGCAGCCCTTGGCATACGGCCAGAGTTGCAATGCAACGGCACCGCCAGCGCCAATCAGCGTTCGGAGCCACACACCGAACTTGTGGCGACCGAGGGTGATACCCTGGCCGCCGCCCGACCGTACCGGTGGCGCCGGTGATGGCTGTCCGCCACGTGCCGGTACGCTTGCGGCGGCAGGCGCCGGAGGTGCCTTCCCGCTGGCGATGATCTTGTCGATCTCCGCCATCTCCTTATCCCAATCGCGTGGACCTGTCATGGTTCCTCCCTC
>JANYCP010000289.1 GCA_025360265.1 Gemmatimonadota bacterium | reverse complement strand
AGATGCGCTCAAGGTGGTGACGATCAGTAGCGCATCGGGTCAAGGACTCGACGATTTGAAGGAATTGCTATGGACGCTGGTGCAAGGGGTCCGTGAGACCGAGGGAGATGATGGCGGTGACGAACTCGACGACGAACCCTACCCACTATGGAGCACTAGCGACGAGAGCGAGTGATCCCGCCGAGCGCCTCGCGTACATCGCGTTGGCGCTCATTCCGGGTTTGGGTGCACGACGATTGGCGGCGCTGTTGTCGAGATTCGGAACGGGTGTCGAGGTCCTGCGGGCGAACATGATGGAGTTGGCTGAAGTTGAAGGGATCACCCACAATAACGCAGCTGCGATTCTCGCTCCGCCACTGACTGAAGCTCAAGTATTGCACGACCGTGCGGCGGAAAAAGGGCACCGCACCCTGGTGCCGTGCGATCCGGACTATCCCTCACAATTGCGATCGATTCCTGATCCACCGGTAATGCTTTTCGCCGTCGGAAACGTCGACGCGCTCTTGCGTCGCAGTGTCGCAGTCGTCGGCAGTCGCAAGCACACGAGGTACGGCGCCGATGTCGCGAAGCGGATTGGTGAAGTGGCCGCCTCTGCAGGAATACCGGTAGTGAGCGGCATGGCTCGTGGATTGGACGCAATTGCACAGGCCGCAGCACTCGATTCCGGAGGGACTTCGATTGGAGTGCTTGGCACAGGAGCGGACATCATCTATCCCGTGGAAAACACCGCGCTCTTCAAGCGGATGGAGATGGACGGTTTGCTCCTGACGGAACACCCACCTGGCGATCGCGGACTGCCATGGGCATTCCCGCGGAGGAATCGCCTTATCAGTGGATTGGCACAGGTCCTCGTTGTCGTCGAGGCCGCCGAGGCGTCGGGGACGCTCATCACGGTCACTTGCGCACTCGAACAGGGCCGGGAAGTCCTGGTTGTCCCAGGGCCTATCACCAGTGCGACATCGCAGGGCACCAATCGATTGATCCGTGATGGTGCAACACCGATGCTTTCTGCCGAGGACATTCTTTCGCTGTTCGGTGTCTCGGCGAACAGTCCCAAGTCAGCCGCACTTCTTCCGCCGCCCGGCGATCTCTCCCCCGACGAGGCGCGAGTGTTTGCGCTGCTCTCCGCTGAAGCGCAGCATGTAGATGATGTTGCTCTTGCGGCAGGATTGCCGATTGGGCTGGTACTGGGAACCCTTCTTGGTTTGGAGTTGGGCGGCGTTGTCGACCAGCTGCCGGGCAGTTTCTACCGGCGGAGATAGGGTCCGGCGTGAACGCGAATACAGTGGCGCGATGGTGTGGGACTGCGCGGCTGGCCGACGCGAGCGTCCGGGCGGATTGCGGTAGGCGGTGGCGTCGGGAGCAGCCGCTCCACCCACACCATCGTGTCACTCCATTCGCGCTCGGTGTGGGTGAAGGCGGGGTCGGCATCGGTAGCGTAGGCCGCATTCCGGCGCCACCGCCACGCGTACCCGTTCAGCGCCGCTCGCGCCGGGTGGCCCAGCGACCGATGCCGACCCCGCGCACCCACAGCGATGCCCGCCCAGCCCCGCCTATGATTCCCGCGTGCACATCTACATCCACGTCCCGTTCTGCGCTCGGCGCTGCTCGTACTGCGATTTCGCCATCGCCGTGCGACGCGCCACACCAGACGACGCGTTTGTCGAGGCGATCGAACGGGAATGGGTGTCGCACCCAATTCATGTCAACGCCGGCGAACCGATCTCCACGCTTTACTTTGGCGGCGGTACGCCGTCGCGTCTCGCACCCGCCAGCATTGCCCGTCTGATTAATACCGTTGGCGCGCGCAATGGCATTGCCCTCAATGCGGAAGTCACGCTCGAAACCAATCCGGATGATGTCACACCGGAGCGCGCCGCCGCCTGGCGTGCCGCGGGCGTGAATCGCGTATCACTTGGTGTGCAGAGTCATGACGCAGCTGTACTCGAGTGGATGCATCGCACTCATCGCGCCGAGCAGGTCGCACCGGCAGTCACTGTTTTGCGCACTGCCGGAATCGCAAACATCTCGATCGACATGATTTTCTCGCTGCCGGTCGAGCTGAAACGTGATTGGCGCCGAGATCTCGAGTGCACCTTGGCGCTCGAGCCCCAGCACCTCTCGCTCTACGGCCTCACGGTTGAACCGCACACGCCGTTGTTCCGGTGGACTGAGCGCGGAACGGCGATCGCCGCACCAGATGAGCGCTACGCCAACGAGTATCTCCTTGCCAATGAGATCATGACGGCGGCCGGCTACGATCACTACGAAGTGTCGAACGCCGGTCGGCCTGGGTTTCGTGCGCGACACAACTCGGCGTATTGGCGCGGCGTCGACTATGTCGGACTCGGTCCGTCGGCGCACTCCCTTTCAGCCGGAGTGCGTCGCTGGAACGTGCGGGAGTGGACCGACTATCAGGCACGCGGCGTGCGCGGCGAATCGCTGATTGCTGGCTCGGAGACCCTTGATCGGGACGCCCGAGCGCTGGAAGCCCGCTATCTGGGCCTGC
>JANYCP010000292.1 GCA_025360265.1 Gemmatimonadota bacterium | reverse complement strand
AGCAATGTCGATCAACGGGCGCGCCCTGCAGGACGGCAAGGGCGACCGCTATGCACCGCGGTATCATCGCGGCGAATCCGGCAATATTCTTCGGTACTTCGGCGTTCCACCCGAGGGAGTCGATGTTGAATTCACGGTGAGAGGAAGTGATTCCGCCGCGTTGCGCATCGTGAGCGGTGTGCCGCAGCTGCCCGGAATGCCGGCGCGACCGGCAAGCCTGATGAGCAAGCCCTTTCTGCCGACCGACATGACGTTCATGGCATGGACCGTAAAGATCTGAAACCGGGGCGCCCACGCTCCAAAATTATTGGTACATTCATGTTGGCGATCCGAGTAGCAACCGGAATCGTCTTGTTGATCGGGGGTCGGGGTGCAGGGCTCTCACAGCGAGGATTGGATGGCGCATGGGCGGGGGATCCGTTCGGCCGCCCGACGCCTGCCGGCGTCGCAAGTGCAGCCGAACGGACCCCCGCTCATGCGCCATCCACGGCGCTAGAGAGCCCTGCGCCCCGACCCCCGGATCACCCACGCTTCACCATAGAGAGGAACCATTCATGAAGCGCTATCTGCTGCTGCTGATGGTCGTCCCGAGTCTTCTTGTTGCGCAGGGCCGAGGCGGTCGTGGTGGCGGCGGTGGCGCAAACGCCAATGCCCCGGTCACCACCACACTGCTGGTTCCTGCACGCGTCTGGGATGGTACCAACAGCAAGCCGCATGACGACTGGGCCGTGTTGGTGCGGGGCACCCAGATCACCGCTGTTGGACCGCGCGCGTCCATTAGCGCTCCCGCCGACGCGAAGACAATCGAGCTGCCCAATACCACGCTAATGCCGGGAATGATCGAGGCGCATTCACACCTCCTGCTGCACCCATACAACGAAACTCAGTGGAACGATCAGGTGCTGCATGAATCCGAGGCGCTCCGCGTGGCGCGCGCCGTGAATCATGCCAAGGCCACGCTGATGGCCGGTTTCACCACGGTGCGCGATCTCGGCACCGAAGGTGCCGGCTACGCCGACGTGGGCCTCAAGCAGGCAATCGCCCAGGGGATCATCCCCGGCCCGCGCATGTACGTCGTCACCAAGGCCATCGTCTCCACCGGTG
This sequence comes from Gemmatimonadota bacterium, assembly GCA_025360265.1. Lineage (GTDB taxonomy): Bacteria > Gemmatimonadota > Gemmatimonadetes > Gemmatimonadales > GWC2-71-9 > Palsa-1233. Next base: position 925 of record JANYCP010000292.1, on the reverse strand, counting down.
AGTATGGACCGAAGGGATTCACCACCGAATTCGCCGACATGATTCCGCAGGGTGCGGAAGAGGCAGATGGAGTGGACGGCATTTCCCGGGTCGTGCGCGATCAGATGAAACACGGCGCCGACTGGATCAAGGTCTACGCGGATTACGGCTACGGTCCGAACGGCGAAACGCGCCCCGGCTTCACGCAGGACGAAATGAACCTCATCGTAAACGTCGCCAACACGGCTGGACGCCAGGTCGCCGCGCACGCCTCAACTGAGGAAGGAATGCGCCGCGCCATCCTCGCCGGCGTCAGGACGATTGAACATGGTGACAACGGTACCGCCGCGGTCTTCAAGTTGATGAAGGAGCACAACACCTGCTTGGTGCCCACGATTGCAGCCGGTGAATCGCTGACCGAGCAACGGGACACGTCATTCCACATGCCGATGGTGGGCGGATCGATTCCGACGTCGCTCAACCGTAAACAGGCCTCGTTCAAGTTGGCGCTTGATGCTGGCGTCACCATTTGCGGCGGCAGCGACGTCGGTGTCTTCACGCACGGCGATGAAGCCAAGGAGCTCCAGCTCATGGTGCTGCTGGGGATGAAGCCGATCGATGCACTCGTCGCCTCGACCTCAGCCGACGCCGCCATGCTCGGCATGGGCGACCGGCTCGGCAGCGTCAAGCAGGGATTCTTCGCCGACCTCATCGCCGTCGACGGCGATCCGACGACGGATATCAATGCAGTGCGAAACGTGAAGTTCGTGATGAAGAACGGAGTGATCTACAAGCAGTAGGCGCGCTGAGGAGAGAAGACCAGGCCCTCATCTTCTCTCCTCAGCGCGGCCTCGCTCTCCCGTCCATCACAAACCGCGCGATCTCCACATTGGCCGAGAGATTCCGGCTGGTCGCGGCGGCTGCGTTGGCATTGGCAGGATTGACC
>JANYCP010000168.1 GCA_025360265.1 Gemmatimonadota bacterium | reverse complement strand
TCGGCGAAGAGGGATGGATGTTCACCACCCATGATCGTTACGCCAGGAAGAAGCCGATGGGTGGTGCGCACGGTTTCGACAACCAGCTCTTGTCGATGGGTGCATCGTTCATCGCCGCCGGACCGGCCTTTCGCGTGGGCTACACATCGAAACCCTTCCAGAACATCCATGTCTACGATCTGATCTGCCACATTCTCGGCCTCACGCCAGCGAAGAATGACGGGTCGCTCGACTCCACCCGGGTGATGTTGCGGCCGTAGCTATCTTCCGATAACTCAGCGATGGGGTGACCATGACAACATCCCGTTCCCGCATTCGATTTGGTGAAGGTCGTGTCTTCCAGTTGCGGGTGGAACTGGCTGACATCTCCCCCACAGTGTGGCGTCGCCTGATCGTGTCGGCGCGAGCCTCGCTGCATGAGCTGCACACGGTGATCGAGCGCGCGATGGGACGCGACCCCGGAATTGGTTACCAATTCGACGTGGACGGCGTGCGCTACGTCGATCCGGCGGACGGTCCGCCACCAGGACGCGAAGCAGACGCGGTGTCGCTCGAGGTGCTGGAACTGCATCCGGGTGCGCGCTTTGTGCACCTGGCCGAGAATCACGGCGAGCCGTGGCGGCATGTGCTGACGCTGGAGCAGGCAGCACCGAGACTGGTAGGACAGCGGCTGCCGGCGTGCGTCGCCGGTGCCCGAGCCGCGCCACCGGACGATTGTGCCGGTCCGCGAGCATATCGCGAAATTCTTGATGCGCTGGCAGACCCGCACGATCCGCGTGCCGCAGAGTTGCGGAGCTGGCTGCCGGACCACTTCGATCCGGACTACGCAGATGTCACGTCGATCAACGCCGCGCTGGCGAAGGTGCCGAAGCACAGGCCGGCGGCGTAAACGAGAGACGAGAGACGAGAGCAAGCTGAAGTGCCTGGAAGCCACACTCTGAGGAAGTCAATGAATCGTTCATGTGTTGTTGTTGCAGTTCTCGTCTCTCGTCTCTCGTCTCTCGTCTCTCCCGCCGCTGCCCAATCAGCCGACATGGTACTGCGCCACGCCACGATCTACACTGTCGACGCCACGCATCCCACGGCGCAGGCGGTCGCGGTGCGCGGTGGCAAGATCATCTATGTCGGCACCGATGCCGGCGTGCAGAAGTTTGTCGGCGCCGCGACGAAGAGCATTGACTTGCTGGGCCGCTTCGTGTTTCCCGGCCTTGCCGATGCGCACGCGCATTTTCCCGGGATTGGTTCACGCGAGCTGACGCTGAACCTCGAAGGAACCAGAAGCAAGAACGAGTTCCTTGATCGAGTTGCCGCAGTCCTGAAGACGAAGAAACCGGGTGAGTGGGTGGCGGGTCGCGGGTGGATCGAGACGTTCTGGGTGCCGCAGGCGTTCCCAACCCGTCAGGACCTCGACAAGATTGCGCCGAACAATCCGGTCTGGCTCACGCGCGCCGATGGCCATGCGTCGATCGCCAATAGCGCCGCGCTGAAGCTCGCGAACGTCGTTGGTACCAGCGCGAACCCACCGGGTGGCCACATCAATCTTGACGACGATGGACAGCCAACCGGCATGATGATCGATCACGCTCAGGCGCTGGTGAGCACTCTGGTACCGCCGCTCTCAAGCGCTCAGCTCGACAGCGCCATGATCCTGGCTGGGCAGCGCGAGCTGAGTCTTGGCTGGACGCAGGTGCAGGACGCGCACGGCACGTGGGCTGAAGTGGAACGGATGCGGCGCTTGATCGGCAGCGGGCAGCTGAAACTCCGCTTGTACAAGGCGATCACCGGCCCCGGCGCCGAGGCGGATCGCCTGATCGCGCAGGGGCCGGGTGCCCCTGAGCTCAATGACCATTTGCAAACGCGCGTCATCAAGTTTGTAATGGATGGCGCCCTTGGATCGCGCGGAGCAGCGTTGATCGAACCGTACTCCGACGATCGCGGCAACCGCGGCCTTATAACCGTTGACACGATCGCAATGAAGCAGACGCTTGAGCGCGCGTTGCGCGCTGGTATTCAGGTCGAGACGCACGCCATTGGCGACCGCGCCAACCGGATGACGCTCGACCTGTATGCCGCCGCACTCAAGGCGGTGCCCGTCGCCGAGCGAAAGGTGAAGGAGCCGCGCTGGCGGATTGAGCACTCACAGATCGTGAGCCCGGCAGATATCCCGCGCTTCAAACAGCTCGGCATCATCGCATCAATGGAACCATCACACGCCATTGGCGATCTCTTCTTCGCCGTGAGTCGTCTCGGCAATGAGCGACTCAAGGGCGCCTAT
>JANYCP010000166.1 GCA_025360265.1 Gemmatimonadota bacterium | reverse complement strand
TCGGCGAAGAGGGATGGATGTTCACCACCCATGATCGTTACGCCAGGAAGAAGCCGATGGGTGGTGCGCACGGTTTCGACAACCAGCTCTTGTCGATGGGTGCATCGTTCATCGCCGCCGGACCGGCCTTTCGCGTGGGCTTCACATCGAAACCATTCCAGAACATCCATGTCTACGACCTGATCTGCCACATTCTCGGCCTCACGCCAGCGAAGAATGACGGGTCGCTCGACTCCACCCGGGTCATGTTGCGGCCGTAGCTATCTTCCGATCACTCAGCGATGGGGTGACCATGACATCCCGTTCCCGCATTCGATTTGGTGAAGGTCGTGTCTTCCAGTTGCGGGTGGAGCTGGCTGACATCTCTCCCACAGTGTGGCGTCGCCTGATCGTGTCGGCGCGAGCCTCGCTACATGAGCTGCACACGGTGATCGAGCGCGCCATGGGGCGCGACCCCGGAATTGGTTATCAATTCGACGTGGACGGCGTGCGCTACGTTGATCCGGCGGACGGTCCGCCACCAGGACGCGAAGCAGACGCGGTGTCGCTCGAGGTGCTGGAACTCCATCCTGGCGCGCGCTTCCTCCATGTGGCCGAGAATCACGGCGAGCCCTGGCGGCATGTGCTGACGCTGGAGCAGGCAGCACCGAGACTGGTGGGACAGCGGCTGCCAGCGTGCGTCGCCGGTGCCCGAGCCGCGCCACCCGACGATTGTGCCGGTCCGCGAGCATATCGCGAAATCCTTGATGCGCTGGCCGATCCGCACGATCCGCGGTCTGCGGAGTTGCGCAGCTGGCTGCCGGAGCATTTCGATCCGAACTACGCAGATGTCACGTCGATCAATGCCGCGCTGGCGAAGGTGCCGAAACACAGGCCGGCGGCGTGAACGAGAGACGAGAGACGAGACGTTGTAGTTGCGATGGAAACATCTTTCCGAGGTTGTCAACGATGCGTGGTCGAATTGCTGCTGCAGTTCTCGTCTCTCGTCTCTCGTCTCTCGTCTCTCTTGTCTCTCTCGCCTCTCCCGCTTCTGCGCAGTCCGCCGATCTCATCCTACGCCACGCCACCATCTACACCGTCGATGCAGCGCAACCAATCGCACAAGCGGTAGCGATCCGAGCCGGCAAGATCATTTACGTCGGCACCGATGCCGGCGTGCAGAAGTTTGTCGGCGCCGCGACGAAGAGCATCGACCTGCAGGGCCGCTTCGTGTTTCCCGGCCTTGCCGATGCGCACGCGCATTTTCCCGGGATTGGTTCACGCGAGCTGACGCTGAACCTCGAAGGAACCAGGAGCAAGAACGAGTTCCTTGATCGAGTTGCCGCAGTCGTGAAGACGAAGAAACCGGGTGAGTGGGTTACGGGTCGCGGGTGGATCGAGACGTTCTGGGTGCCGCAAGCGTTCCCAACCTGTCAGGACCTCGACAAGATCGCGCCGAACAATCCGGTCTGGCTGACGCGCGCTGATGGCCATGCGTCGATCGCCAATAGTGCCGCGCTGACGCTCGCCAAGATTGTCGGCACCACTGCAAACCCGTCGGGCGGTCACATCAACCTTGACGGTGATGGGCAGCCAACCGGCATGATGATTGACCACGCCCAGGCGTTGGTGAGCACACTGGTGCCACCGCTCTCAAGCGCTCAGCTCGACAGCGCCATGATCCTGGCTGGGCAGCGCGAGCTGAGCCTTGGCTGGACGCAGGTGCAGGACGCGCACGGCACGTGGGCTGAAGTGGAACGGATGCGGCGCTTGATCGGCAGCGGGCAACTGAAACTTCGCGTGTACAAGGCGATCACCGGCCCGGGCGCCGAAGCGGATCGCCTGATCGCGCAGGGGCCGGGTGCCCCTGAGCTCAATGACCATTTGCAAACGCGCGTCATCAAGTTTGTGATGGATGGCGCGCTTGGATCGCGCGGAGCAGCGCTGATCGAACCGTACTCCGACGATCGCGGCAACCGCGGCCTTATAACCGTTGACACGATCGCAATGAAGCAGACACTGGAACGTGCGCTCCGCGCCGGTATCCAGGTCGAGACCCACGCCATTGGCGACCGTGCCAACCGGATGACGCTCGACATGTATGCGGCGGCACTCAAGGCCGTGCCGATTGCCGAACGCAAGGTGAAGGAGCCACGCTGGAGGATTGAACACTCACAGATCGTGAGCCCGGCAGATATCCCGCGCTTCAAACAGCTCGGCATCATCGCATCAATGGAACCATCACACGCCATTGGCGATCTCTTCTTCGCCGTGAGTCGTCTCGGCAATGAGCGACTCAAGGGCGCCTAT